>JAJPYV010000197.1 GCA_021204735.1 Prevotella sp. | reverse complement strand
TTGTATTCCTCCAACTTCTCCTTATTGCCGTCAACCATCTGAAGCCAATAGTTAATTTGGCGTTCCACGCTTTGAGCAATTTCCGACTCACTAACCTCAACACTGTCGATTTCTGCCTGGTGTAGGAAAAGTTTCTGAATAGCAAGCTGTTCAGGAATCACACAATCAGGATTACCATCCCAGTTTGTACCATCCATCTCACCCTGCAAACGTGCCGTCTCGACATCAGACATCAAGATAGGAGCATCACCTACAACCCATATCACCTCATCAATGATGCTGGCAAGATTCACCTCATCCTCGGCAACAGAATCAACTTTCGCTGAATCTTGAGCAACCATTTGAGCTGTATCCTGCTCAGCTAATTTAAGAGTATCTTGAGCTGTATCTTGCAACGTATCCACCACCTGTTCATCATCAGTGTCACCGTCACATAGCGAGCGTGCGCTTATTCCGACGAAGAACAGCGATGAAACGGCAAGCCACAACAATATCCTACCCGTATATCTCATTTTCAGTGATTATTTACCGTTTTAAGCACATCGTAATCAACCTCTACGGTATATTTCTCTCTGAGTTCAGCGACCCATTGTTTCTCAAGAGCATCCTGATAGTCAGCCGTAACCAACCCACGTACATCCTCATAGCTGTCAGGTTTCTTCAACAGTTTGCCGTAAACAGCATCAATCGGGAAATCCTTTACTGCTGTAACGGTAGTATCCTTCTTGAATACCATTTTATCGATGAAAGCATTATCACCCTTTTTAAAGACACCCTTCTCAACACGGATTCTCAACACAGAGTCGTTGTTGAATGTAGTGCGCAGTTTGTCTGCCCACTTGTCAAATGCCAATTTCTTCACGCAATCCTTCACCGCTTTCACATCATCGTTTTGTTTTACGTGATACACCATACCCTTATAACGAGGGGAATCCCAAACATATTTCTTCTTGTTTTTTGCAAAATACGCCTCAAGTCCCGCATCATCCTTAGCAGCCTTGTCCCATACATTACGGTTGCTTATCTCATAAAGCAGCAGACCATCATGGTATTCACGGATAAGATTCTTCAACTCCGGGTCTTGTGCTGCAAGTTCTTCAGTTTTATTAGCAAGGATATCCTCCTTGGTCAACTTACCTTCCGAGGCTTCTTCCAGATCAGCCAATTTCTTGTCAACAATCTTCTCACGAATGCCACGAGACTCGATGAAACGCATAATGTCATTGCGGAGTGTATCGTAAGGTTCAAAATCCTTATGACCTTTCAGCAAAATAATATGGAAGCCCACAGGAGACTGAACAGGTTCACTCATCTCACCTATCTCAAGAGCGTATGCAGCGTCCTCAAACTCTTTAAGAGTCTGTCCTGGCTGTATCCAAGGCAGTTCACCACCATTTCTCGCTGTGCCAGGGTCTTCAGAATATTTCTCTGCCATCTCCGCAAAGTCAGCCCCATCTTGCAATACGTTATAGATAGAATCAGCACGGTTATGGGCAATATCTATTTCTTCATCGGTAGCATCCTGTGCAGTATAGATCAAGATATGTGCAGTTTTTATAAGGCCCCTATCACCTATACGTTCCTTAGTTCTCTCATAGACCTCACGCGCCTCTTTTTCCATATCCTCATCATTAACGAAAGACGGGCGCACCTGTTGATCACGATACATGGCAAATTCTTTCTTGAAAGAAGACAAGGTATCAAGTTGAGCATCGTTGGCTGCAACAACCTTTAACTTATAATTAACAAACAAGTCAACGTATTCATCTACAGTTTTCTTGTCAATCACATCATCAGAGTTGTTCTTATTATAAGAATACTCAAATTCCGAACGGGTAACAGGAACACCATTGATCTTCATCAATATAGGGTCTTCCTCTTGTGCGTTAGCCACATTTCCCCAAAGGAGAGCGGCTAAAAAAAGCATTAAAAACTTCATCCTTATGTTTTAATATTTATTTCCTCTCATTGAAAAGCTCCCATTGTTAGCAATAACATGGAAGACATCCACTATTTTCAATATTTACTCAGGGCGAGAATAGTTGGGCGCCTCACTCGTGATTGAGATATCATGAGGATGGCTCTCCAGCACACCGGCATTAGTTATCCGCACAAATTTAGCATCATGAAGAGCAGCGATGTCCTTAGCCCCACAGTAGCCCATTCCAGAGCGCAGACCACCGACAAGCTGGTAGATTACCTCCTGCAACGTACCCTTATAAGGCACACGCCCAGCAATACCCTCTGGCACAAGTTTTTTCACATCCTTAGTACCCGACTGGAAATACCGGTCGGTAGAACCGTTCTCCATAGCCTCAATACTGCCCATGCCACGATAGCTCTTAAATTTTCTACCGTTGAATATTATCGTGTCACCAGGGCTCTCTTCCGTACCAGCGACAAGTGAACCAATCATTACAGAATAGCCCCCGGCAGCCAAAGCCTTCACGATATCGCCAGAATAGCGCAGACCACCGTCAGCGATAAGAGGCACACCCGTGCCCTCCAATGCACAAGCGACATCATAAACAGCGCTCAACTGCGGTACACCAACACCCGCAACGATACGAGTAGTACAGATACTGCCAGGTCCGATTCCCACCTTTATAGCATCAGCACCATTCTCAACGAGCATCTTGGCAGCAGCCCCAGTTGCGACATTACCCACTACTATATCTACATTCGGGAATGCGTTTTTAGCCTCGGCGAGCTTCTCGATAACGTACATCGAATGCCCATGAGCAGTATCAATGACAATCGCATCAGCTTTCGCATCAACGAGAGCCTGTATCCTGTCGAGAGTGTCGACTGTGACACCCACACCAGCAGCAACACGCAGGCGCCCTTTCTCGTCCTTGCACGCTATCGGCTTATCCTTCACTTTTGTGATGTCCTTATATGTGATAAGTCCCAGCAACTTGTTGTCATTGTCAACCACAGGCAACTTCTCTATCTTATTATCTCTCAGGATTTTCGCAGCAGCTTTAAGGTCGGTCTGTATCTTCGTAGTAACAAGGTTCTCTTTTGTCATCACCTCATCGACAGACTTGTCAAGACGGTTCTCAAAGCGCAAGTCCCTGTTGGTTACGATTCCCACCAAATGGTTTTCGTCATCAACAACAGGAATACCACCAATATGATATTCAGCCATCATTCCTAACGCCTCTTGTACTGTGGAACCGCGACGGATAGTAACAGGGTCATAAATCATACCATTCTCAGCGCGCTTCACTGTAGCCACCTGACGAGCCTGTTCCTCAATTGACATATTCTTGTGAATAACTCCGATACCACCTTCACGGGCGATTGCAATAGCCATTGCCGACTCCGTTACAGTATCCATAGCAGCTGTGACAAACGGTATATTCAAGTCGATGTTACGGGTGAATTTCGTTTTTAACCCCACTGCCTTTGGCAGCACTTCTGAATAAGCAGGAATCAAGAGAACATCGTCAAAGGTCAGACCGTCCATCACGATTTTATCTGAAACAAATGATGACATAGTGTGTTGTATTAAAATTTATTGGCTGCAAAATTAGAGAAAAAAATCCACATACTATACCCCTTTATGTAAATTCTTTTTGAATTAATGCTATTTAACGCAACATTTTCATATTAAAAAACTTGCCTGATAAGAAAATATGACGTATCTTTGCAACCGCTTTAAGAGCATAAAGCACCGGGCGTTTAGCTCAGCTGGTTTAGAGCATCTGCCCTACAAGCAGAGGGTCGGCGGTTCGAATCCGTCAACGCCCACAAGTCCCAAAAAGTCTTATAACGTGATGTTGTAAGACTTTTTTGTTTTGCGCCACCGGCGCATTAGTGTGTGGCGTAATACCAGGCAGTTTGAGTTTTTGCCTCGATTACTGAATAGTAAGTGCTTTGTGAGGGGTCGGAAATAGTAAGACCGGAAAAAGCTGTTATGTCTTTCTGCTTGTCGGTATATTCAGAATAATAAGTAGCCGTATTTGCCTTATATGGCACAAGTTTCGCAAGTTCAGCATTGAAAGTGGAAAGAAGTGAGGCATCCTGACAGAGATGAGCCACATAGTCGCCGAAATCAAAGAAGATAGTTGGCGTATAGCCGTCAAGAATTTGAATGTCATCAGTGTCTGACAAGCCATCCGGATACATTGTGTTGATATTTTTCATAATATACGCCATATTCTCCGTCTCGCTGCAATCAGTAACACCGATAGTGCCGCAAGGAGGATTGTAAGCGGAATAGAAAGCATAGAAGCCGTCGCACACCCCTTGATAGTCGTGTTCAAGAAGGCTCTTTCCGATGTAGGCGTAAGGCATACCCTCAATCATTATCTCACAAGTAGAGGCAATAAGATAGTCTGTCACCTCTCTTAAATCGTATGCCGTCTCAATATTCGACATATAGCAGTCGTCGAAGAGGACATACTGCATTTTCACGCCCGTAGCCTTTATGCCTTCTGCAAGAGTGGTGATATCAGTCTGGTATGTGCTGTTGCTCGAATGACCGAAAAAGCGGGTCTGGTGCGCACCCTCAATGCGTTTTACAGGCACGAAGCCCGCCCTGCTGCTTGCACCCTTTGGAATCCAGCCCATGCCATGGCAACCGATTATCATAGAATATTTTTCTGTGGGCGACTCGGTCATCATATCCTCCAATATAGATGTTATGCCCGAAGAAGTGGTGTATTCAGCCGAAGAAAAATAATAGTTTTTCAATGTGTCGTGTGTGCAGATACCATTTTTATATGAAATCTCATAAAGGTAAGCATTAGAAGCACTTGTGGAGATAAACACCATGAGGCGTTTCTTGCCCAATCCATTATTGTTGGTGATAGCCGTCTCGAAAGCCTTTATGTTCTCAAGGAAATACGAATATAGGTTGCCAGAATAAGGCATATAAACAAACACTGTCTCCTCTGGTTTGGAATTTGACGAGGTAACATCGTCATCATCATCACTACATGAGATGAACGAGAACGCAGCGATGAACATCACGAATATAACGAATATCCTATATT
>JAJPYV010000231.1 GCA_021204735.1 Prevotella sp. | reverse complement strand
TTGCCCTTGACAACACATCCAATTCGCAGAAGAACACCACAAAAACCACGACAATCAGTGAGCAGTTGACAGGCACTTTCCGCAACAGTTGGCTGGAGGTTTCTCTTGATGGATCATTGAACTACACCCATTCACGCAATATGCTGCAGAGTGAGAGCAACCTTGATACGTGGACATTCGCATACGGAGCATCGTTCAACTTCTATTTGCCATGGGGCACGAGTTTGTCAACAGACCTTCATGAGAACAGTCGTAGGGGGTTCAGTGACAGTTCGATGAACACCAACGAGTTGATTTGGAATGCGCAGGTGAGCCAGGGGTTCCTGAAAGGAAAGGCGTTGACTGTTTCCGTGCAGTTCTATGATATTCTTCATAACCAGAGCAATTTGAGCAGAACTATAAATGCAATGCAGAGGAGTGATACACGGTACAACAGCATCAACAGTTATGGTATGGTTCACGTGATTTACCGTATGAACATGTTTGGAGGGAAAAATTCCAACCGAGATATGCACAGAGGACCTGGTGACCGTCCAGATGGGCCGCCAGACCGTGAAGGCGGTGGTGGTCGTCCACCAATGGGTGGAGGCTTCGGCGGTCCTGGCGGAGGACCAGGTGGGCATGGCGGTGGCCCTGGTGGAGGCGGCCGCTTCTGAAAAACATACATCCGACATTTTGCGTGATAGAGTGCAGAATGTCGGATGATTTTTATAAATGAATACTATATTCCGAAGAAGTCGGAGATAATGTTGTTTAGTTGGGATTTTATTTCGGAAAAGTCGCAATATAAGTTTAAAGTCTTAACTGCGATTTTGTTACCGCTCATTCTATAGGTATAATTTGGAAGATTTGTCTCATCCGTTTGAGCATAAAGTAACATTCCTGAAACTTCATGAGGCAGATCTTTAAGTTCCGCTTCTTTGTTTTTCACATAAGTGAAGATTTGATACAAGTTTTGAGAGTGAAGATTACCACTTTCATATTGACTTTTTGGGATAATATGACTATAATATTTGGCATCAATAATCAGAATGGTTTCATTGAGAGAAAGCATAATGTCAGTTTGCATGATGGGTAACATAGTTTTGGTATCATCATCCAAAGCCCAAGGTATTTGAGCATCGTGAACTTTTAATTGTGGAAACTCTTTATTGTAATATGCAAGAAGGAATTTCTCATATAAGCGGCACATTAATTGGTCGTCAATAAAATGCATTAGTTTGTGAGTGCCATCATCTGTTGTGAGTAACATCCCATCAATAACGAGTTGACAAATACTGATAAGCATCCGATAAGTTTGGTTGTTTCGGTGGAAACGGATACTTTTCCATGAGATAGAAATAGGATTTATTTTGTCGACATTTGCAAATAACGTCATCTCTTTTTTCAAAAGCCCTTTGTTTTTACTGTCCACGTCATCACTGTGCAATAGTAAGAAAACAGTGGTTTTAATGATTTGATTGAGTAAGTTGTTCTCTGAAAGTTCATCGTATTCACAAGTAATCACTTGTCGGTGAGCAATCTTGTTTCGGATTGTGCCAGTCATTTCAATTTTGCCACGCACGAGGGGAAGATCCTCACTACGATTGAGATATTCCCGATACAGACCTTGCTTTAATTGTTGACCTATACCTATGCCAAGAATTGCAGCAAACAGATTATGAATGTTCTCAAATTCCTCTGTTGCGACATTCTCAAAATTAGACTGGTTCAGTGTTTGGAACGCATAAGCCAGCATATAATAGATATTCTTTATCAAGATATGCTCGTTTTGTTTCATTTTACAATTGTGTGCAGGGCATTACTCCAATTTTCTACTTTTTGGTTATCGTCAAACCAATATTCCTCCAGCATAGGCAGGATATCAAATTCAACAACTTGTTGCATTCTATCTAATGTACATTCCTCTTTCTTCAGATTGCAGAAATAACTGTGACCAATACAAAAGCCCTTACCTAAGGAATCATCTTTTTTGATTGTCTCATTGAGTTCTTTAATCTTTTCAATCAATTGGTTGAAAATATTGTTATCGAGATAATTTTGATATTTTTTGAAACCATCAGAATCAAAAGCAGGGGAAATTTCGAAGAAACTGAAACGGCGTCGGAGAGCATAGTCAATCATTGCAAGACTTCTATCAGCCGTATTCATCATGCCAATGATATAGAGATTTTCAGGTACAGTGAATTTACTGCTGTTATATGCCAAAGTTGTTTCTGTACCCCGGTAATCTTTTTCAATCATCATCAACAATTCACCGAAAATTTTACTCATATTTCCACGATTGATTTCATCGATGATAAAGAAATAATCCTTTTGTTTATCATTTTCTGCTTTTTTGCAGAAGTTGTAGAATATACCATATTTCAGCTCAAAACCATTATCAGACGGTTTATATCCCATCATAAAATCCTCGTATGAGTAATTTTGGTGAAATTGCACGAATTCAATTCTGTCTTTATCACATTCACCTATTATTGAGTAAGCAAGACGTTTAGCAGCAAAGGTTTTGCCAACACCAGGCGCACCTTGCAAAATAATATTCTTCTTGTTTTTCAATACTGCGACTAACTTATCATATTGCTGTACAGACATAAAAACTTCCGAAAGGAATTTATCTTTGTTGTATGTCTTTGTATTAGATGAGTTCTGTTCAACTTTTTCATCTGAATTGTTGTTTTCCTTGAATTTTTTAATATCAATATCTGGATTTTTTTCACAGATTAATTTTATAATAAAATCAAACTCATCATTTGTCAGACGTAACAGACTACCACTGAAATAAGGATAACCTTGCATTTGGCTTAATTCAGTGCTATGAACAAACTCCGTATAATGAATTGGAGTTTGAAGGTCTTCTATTTTCTTGAAAAAGATATTATTTTCATCTTTACCTGTTATTTGACAAAGGGATACAATCTTATTTACATTACCAGCCTCATATCCAATAAGTATATCGCCAACATTAACATTTATGAAATTATTATGATAATGTCGGTAATTGCCTTTTTCGGTGTACAATGAAAATGATTCTTTCTCACCAATAGGGAATTTGGTTAAAAAATGGGCATCGGTATTAAACCACCAGTGTGTGTATTTAGTTTTAGGAGCGTTCATAGCCATATAATAGCATAAATCCATAGTAAGAGTCTTATACTTTGGATCGTGATAGCAATTGTCAGTAATTTGTTTTTTCACAAAGTCAGTCAGTTCATTATCATTGCTGATAATATCACATATTTCATCATACAAAGGGTAAAAACATTTAAAATTATTTTCGTATCCTCCATCTTTTATTAAGAAGTCGTAATTAATAACGTCTTTTAATGCTTTCACAACGGAAGATTTGAATATGTAGTATTTGTCAGGATAGCGTAGCCAAAGATAAGTTGTAATTGCATTCTCATCTTGGAAATGACTTTTTCCATCGTTCATTGTTGCATTGAAAGATTTGGCTTGTTCCTTATATTCAAGAATGCGTTCAATAACATCCCTGTTCTCATCAAAAAGATTTTCGAACATCTTACGCACTTCTTCTTTATCTTTGGATGCAAATTCGATATTTCTTCCACGAGGAAATCTGTGACCAGAGGCTAAAAGGTTTCCTGTTTTCGCAAATGAGCGTTTGAGCATATCTACGAAGTCATTTGCATTAATATCCCAATTTTCTTGGAAAGTTTTAACAGCTTCCCACTTGTATTTCTCATCTTTCCACCATTTTGGAAGAAAGTTGTTTTTGTAATCTATTATTTGTTCTTGCAATAGGTTTTTGTCAAACATGATTGTTTTCTTCATTAATTATTAGTTAAACAATACGAACAATCAACATACATAATATTGATGTTGATTGTTCGCAGTGGTTTAGGTGTGTATATTATTTGAGCAGTTCTGTGAGTTCGTCGATGATGTCGTGGGCGACGTCGCGTTTGCTCTTTTTCCTGTACGGTTTGATGGTGTCCTTTGAGATGATACTGACCTGATTGTCGTCACTTTTGAAGGTGGTGCCAGGGATGCGGGTGGAGTTAAGGACAATAAAGTCGAAATTCTTGGAGGCAAGTTTTTCCTTGGCATTGTTCTCCTCGTCGTTTGTCTCGAGGGCGAAACCGATTAGGATTTGGTCAGGACGCTTTCTGCGACCAAGTTCGGCAGCGATGTCGTTGGTAGGGCAGAGAAGGATCTCCATTTTGTCCTCCCTGCGCTTGATTTTCTCCATTTCGAAAGACTGCGGGCGGAAATCAGACACGGCGGCACAGAGGATAGCCACGTCACAGTTGGGGTACTCCTGAATAGAAGCGTTGTACATCTCAAGACTGCTTTCCACGTCAATCCTGCGTATTTTGTGAGAACAGTTAAGACTGACAGGACCGCTAATAAGGATAACCTCAGCACCACGTCTGCGACATTCCTCCGCAAGGGCAAACCCCATTTTGCCGCTGGAATAATTACCAATAAACCTGACAGGGTCGATTTTCTCGTATGTAGGACCGGCAGTTATCATTACCTTTTTCCCGGTGAGGTCATTCTTATTGTTCTCAAAGAAATCATCAAGGATCTGAACAATATTGTCAGGCTCCTCCATGCGACCTTTGCCCTCTAAGCCACTTGCGAGGAAACCACTCTGTGGTTCTATTATGATGTTGCCGAAGGAGCGCAGTTTATCCAAATTCTGTTGAGTGGAAGGGTGAGCATACATATCCAAGTCCATTGCAGGAGCGATGAACACGGGAGCTTTCATTGAAAGATAAGTAGTGATAAGCATATTATCGGCGATGCCATTAGCCATTTTACCTAATGAGCTCGCCGTGCAAGGAGCGATGAGCATAGCATCAGCCCAGAGACCGATGTCAACATGAGAATGCCAAGTGCCGTCACGTTGAGAAAAGAAATCACTGATTACAGGTTTGTTGGTGAGAGCCGAAAGGGTGATTGGGGTGATAAACTCCTTACCGGCAGGAGTGATAACCACCTGCACCTGTGCCCCCTTTTTTATAAGTTTACGGATAATAAAACACGCCT
>JAJPYV010000340.1 GCA_021204735.1 Prevotella sp. | reverse complement strand
AAATAATGTAGATAATACGTTAAAAACAAGCTGATAATCTAAAATCTAATTTATCAAAATGAAGAATCTGAACAAATACCATGGAGTTGTAGTACCTATGGTAACACCCCTTACAAAAGAGATTGAGATTGATGTTGACGCAGTAGGGCGCATCATTGAGAACTTTGCGCAAAACAATGTATCAGCATTGATAATGGGAACGACAGGAGAAGGCAACTCTGTTCCTGTAAAGTATGGTATAAAGATGATTGAAGCAGCAGCCAAGACTGCAAAAGGAAGAATTACAATCTATGCTGGACTTGCAGGTAATTGCGTAATCGAACAAGAAGATGCCGCAAAACAGTTTATTGCAGCAGGTGCAAATGTAATAGCAGCCACACTTCCATGTTATTATGCGCTGACACCAAATCAGATGTATGAGCATTACAAGAATTTGGCAGATGCTATTCCAGCTGCGTTAATGCTATACAACATAGCTGCAACAACACACATGAGTATTCCATTGGAGGTTATCGAGAAATTGAGCCACCATCCTAATATTGTAGGATTGAAAGATTCTGAGAACAATATAGAGAGAATGGAAAAGGCATTAGAACTTTTCCGTAACCGTGATGACTTTGCATATTTCTGCGGATGTGCCGCCAATTCAGCAAAGGCAATGTCATTGGGAGCAGACGGTATAGTACCGAGCGTGGGCAACTATTATCCGAAAATTTACAATGACATTTTCGAGGCAGGATTGAAAGGCGATAATGCATTGGCAGAAAGTCTGCAAAAGAAGTCAATCGAGATTGGTAAAATCAATACACAAGGACTTACCTTAGGAGAATCACTTGCAGGTTTGAAGGTGATAATGAAAGAAATGGGTCTTTGCGAGACATATATGTTGCCGCCACTTACCGAGTTGAGTGAAGCTAAGGTTAGCGAAATCAAGGAAAAGGCTAAGAGCGTAATAGCAGAGATATAAAAATAACATAATACTATGAAATACGAAGGATTAGGACTAATTGATACCATAATAGTCATAGCATCAGTGTTGTTGGCTATAGGTATCGGTATATATTTTGCAAAGAAGCAAAATTCCACCCAGGCATACTTTGCTGCCAGTGGCAACATACCTTCATGGGCAGTAGGAATGTCAATGTTCGCTACGATAATCAGTAGTGTTACGTTCCTTGCATACCCGGGCAGTGCATACGCCGGTAACTGGATATTGCTTATTCAAGGTGTAATGGTACCGTTGGTACTCTTAGGTGTGATCGGCTTTATCGTACCACTTTACCGAAAGGTTATCCGTTTGAGTACATACGAGTATTTCGGTCGCCGTTTCGGAGGCTTTGCCCGTTTTTACAGTTCATTCGCATTCGTGTTGGAGCATTTCACAAAGATGGGAACGATACTCTATCTGTTGGCAATGGCGATGGTAGCATTCATCGGTGGCATGAATATAGAATGGATAATAATAGGTGTAGGTGTAGCCGTAATAATCCTGACATATTTCGGAGGAATGGAAGCCATTATATGGATGGACGTAATCCAGGGTTTCCTGCTCATTATCGGAGGTGTTTTAGCTATTGCCATCCTGTTTTATCTTACTGATGGAGGTCCTTCCACGATATTGAGGATTGCGGCAGAAAACAAGAAGATAGATTTCGGACCATACGCATGGGACTTCACACAGTTGACATTTGTGGTAATGGTATTCAATGGTATCTTCTATGCCTTGCAGAAATACGGAACTGACCAGAGTATCGTACAACGTTATTTGACGGCACGTTCTGACAAGGATGCTAAAAAAGCATCATATCTTGGCATTATCCTTAGTGTTCCGACATGGGCATTGTTCATGTTTGTAGGCACATGTTTGTTCGCTTATTACCAGATTAACCCAGGTTCACTGCCGGCAGGCATTAAGACAGACGAGGTATTCCCACATTTCATCGCAACAGAAATGCCTGTAGGAATAACAGGACTTATCGTCGCAGCCCTTGTAGCAGGAGCGATTTCCAGTATAGATGCCGATGTCAACTGTATATCAGCAGTAGTTGTTGAGGACTATTATGGACGGTTGCGCCCGAAAGCCACCGATAAACAGAAGTTGCTTGTAGGAAAACTGTCGGTAATAATAATCGGTATCGGTGCAATGCTCATTGCCTTGATGTATGTGGCATGGGGTGGAGAAGGAGTGCTCGGCTCATTGTTCGGACTGTACGCAATTATTTCCGCCGGTTTGGTAGGTGTATTTGTATTGGGACTGTTCAGCAGGCGTGTCAATTGGCAAGGTCTGTATATTGGCATAGCAGCAGCAGTTCTTTTCACTATATATGCCATATTGACATCAACGAAATTCGGTTCTTCCGACCATGTGATTCTCGACCTTGGAGCATGGAATTTCAAGCACCATACTTATATGCTCGGTGTTTACAGTCATTTGATTGTACTCATTATAGGATATGTAGCAAGTTTGTTCTTCAAGACACCACTTGCGCCAAAAGAACTGACAATCTACGGATATTTAGAAGATAAAAAGAAAAATAAAGAAAGCAAGTAAATAAAATAAACGCATCATGAAAGAAATAACATTGCTTCAACCGCAGAAAATAGTTTTCGGTACAGGTTGCATCAACCAGTTTACCGCAGACTATCTTAAGTTGGGTTACAAACGACTGTTCATTGTAACCCTGCCATTTATGCATCCCGCTATAGAAGGGATGGTTGATGAATTGACCAAAAATGACGTCAAGATAGAATTTTATGAGAATATAGGAGCGGAGCCATCTATAACCGACTTCAAAGCACTGCTTGCAGCAGCAAGAGCTTTCAAGGCAGACAGTTTTGCAGGTATTGGTGGCGGAAGTGTTCTTGATGTCACGAAATTGGCAGCCACGCTTATTGAAAGTGACCAACAGATAGAAGACTTGTTCGGTACAGGACTAATCAAGAAAGAAGGCAAATGGTTCGCCTGTATGCCAACCACTTCAGGAACGGGCAGTGAAGTTTCCCCAAATGCAATATTGCTTGACGAGAGAGACGCTTTGAAAAAAGGTGTGGTAAGTCCGTATCTTATGGCAAAAGCAGCATACATAGATCCGAAACTGACATGGACTGTTCCTGCAAAGGTAACAGCAGAGACAGGAATGGATGCCATAACCCATTGTATTGAGGCATATACCAATAAGTTTGCTCATCCGATAATTGACATGATTGCCTTGCAAGGAATTAAGTTGATTTCTAAAAACATTGCAAGAGCAGTGAAAAACGGTAAAGATGTTGAGGCGAGAGAGGCAATGTCATTGGGAAGTATGTATGGCGGTTTGTGCTTAGGACCAGTGAATACGGCTGCCGTTCATGCCCTGTCATATCCACTTGGAGGAGAGTTTCATATTTCACATGGACTGTCTAACTCAATATTGTTGCCTTCCGTAATGCGTTTCAACTATACGGCAAATCTGAAGAAATATGCAGAGGTTGCTGTTGCTTGCGGTGTAGAACCAGGAAAGGATGATGAGGAAACAGCCCTGAAAGGAGTGGAGTTTATAACTGAATTATCCAAGGAATGTGGCATACCGACTACACTTAGTGAGATAGGCATTCCTCGTTCTGCCGTTGATGGAATGGCAAAGGCAGCAATGGATGTGCAACGCCTGTTGAAAAACAATCCACGTGAAGTTACCGAAAGTGACGCACGCAATATTTATAACAGTCTTTTTTAATAATCTATTGCTATGAGAAAGAATAACAAACCAATATTGGCGATTACGATGGGAGATCCGGCAGGTATCGGACCAGAGATAATAATAAAAGCCCTTTCATTGAAAGAGACATACGAAAAGTGCAATCCTATTGTTACAGGTGATGCTGCTGTTATGGAACTGTACGCACGCATGTCGGACAGTCATTTGAAAATAAATGCTGTAAAAAGCGTGGATGAAGCATTGTTTGAATACGGCACGATAGACGTTTACGACTTGGAATGCATTGACATGCAGAGCTTTGAGATTGGCAAGGTAGCAGCACAATGCGGACATGCAGCCTTCATATCAGTTGTGAAAGCCATTGAATTGGCAATGGAGAAGAAGGTTGACGGAACTGTTACTGCACCGCTAAACAAGGAGGCTCTCAATCTTGCAGGACATCATTTTGACGGTCATACAGAGATATATGCCCACTATACAAATACTAAGAAATATGCCATGCTGTTAGCAGACGATTTTTTACGTGTTATCCATGTGTCAACACATGTCTCATTACGTAATGCCTGCGATTTGGTTAAGAAACAACGCATTATGGATGTTACAGAATTGATTGCCAATGCTTGCAAGCAATTCGGAATAAAAGATCCGAAGATTGGTATAGCAGGACTCAACCCGCATGCAAGTGATAACGGACTGTTTGGAACAGAGGAGAAGGAAGAAATTATACCAGCTGTAGAGGAATTGCGCAGTAAGGGATATAATGTAGAGGGTCCTGTTCCGCCAGATACTTTGTTTGCAAAAGCCAAATGTGGCAAGTTTGACGGATGTGTGGCTATGTATCACGATCAAGGGCACATACCATTCAAGGTTGTAGGTTTCAACTGGGACAAGGAAACAGGACAGATGTCAGCGGCAAAAGGCGTGAACATTACGTTGGGCTTGCCAATTATCAGGGTTTCAGTTGACCATGGCACGGCATTCGATGTTGCAGGCAAAGGCATCGCAAGTCCAGAGGCAATGCTGCTGTCGATAGACTACGCAATGCGGATGAGTGCTTCGCAAATTAAGAATTAAGAATTAAAAGTTAAAAATTCAATTTAGCTTGGCTCTTTGCTTGTGAATTTAGCGTGGCTCATTGTTTTTGAGTTTTGTTTGGCATGCATGATATTTATTTTTGCGACTATTATAATAAAAAATCCCGCAATTTGCGGGATTTTTTCGGTTATATAAAACGTAGAAACGTTTTAATATTTAGGATTATTCAGTCCAGTCTTCCTGAGACTTGCGGATGTAGCTCTTGTAACGGAGCTGTGCCATGCGCTGTGCCTCTG
>JAJPYV010000015.1:17244-21877 GCA_021204735.1 Prevotella sp. | reverse complement strand
TATCATATCTTTCCGCAAGTTCAAGGCACAATGATGTCTTTCCTACACCTGTAGGTCCTAAAACTACTATCAATGTCTTCATAGCGGAAAGATGTTACCTTATCTAATTATTCCTCTTTTCGAATTTTCTACAAAACTGATAAGGTAGTTCACTTCCTTACTTTCTGGCAGATGGGCGCGTATTTCTTGAATGCCTTCGCTCAAAAGCCCTTTTGAGAAAAGAAGTCGGTATGCTTCGTGAAGATTTTCTATAAACTCGTTACTAAATCCTCTTCTGCGCAACCCTACAATGTTAATACCGCAATAGTGGGTGGGCTCTTTCCCTGCTATCACAAATGGTGGTATGTCCTTGCTGAAACGGCTTCCTCCTTGTATCATCACATAACTTCCGATGTGACAGAACTGATGGCACAATACTGTGGCACTTATTACTGCATAGTCATCAACAATAACCTCTCCGCCGAATTTTGTGGAATTTCCTATGATACATCCGTTCCCTACAATGCAGTCGTGGGCTATATGCATGTTTTCCATAAGCAGGTTGTTGGAACCGACTTTGGTGGCTTTCTTTGCTGCTGTTCCTCGGGATATGGTCACGTTCTCTCTTATACTGTTGTTGTTCCCTATCTCGCAGGTGGTCTCCTCTCCCTTGAACTTCAAATCTTGTGGCTTCGTACTGATACTTGCGCCAGGGAAAATCTCATTGCCATTGCCGATGCGTGCGCCATAATTGATTGTAACACTGTTTTGTAGAATATTGTTGTCTCCAATCACGGTGTTTCTGTCAATATAGCAGAATGGACCGATTATATTGTTGTCGCCTAATATCGCTTCGGGATGTATATATGCTAATGGACTGATTTGATTCATATTCTAATATCTATGAAAATGATTATTGTATCACTTGTTCTTAACTATCTGTGCAGTAAATGTCGCCTCTGAGACAATCATGTCGCCTACGAAAACATATCCTTTCATTGAGGAAATTCCATGACGAACGGGGGCAAGCAGGTCTACTTTGAATATGAGTGTATCACCAGGTACTACCTTCTGGCGGAACTTGACATTGTCAATGCGTAGGAAATAGGTCGACCATCTTTCTGGCTCTTCAACACTGTTCAATACTAACAGTCCTCCGCATTGTGCCATTGCTTCAATCTGAAGAACACCGGGCATTACTGGCTCTTGAGGGAAATGTCCAAGGAAAAATGGCTCATTACTCGTAACATTCTTTATTCCTACAATACTTGTCGGACCTAATTCTATCACTTTGTCCACAAGTTGCATCGGATAGCGGTGGGGTAGGAGCTCGCGAATGCGGTTGACATCCATAATTGGGGGCTCGTTGCAATCGTATATCGGTGCTTGTATCTCGTGCTTGCGGATGTCTCTGCGCATCATTCTTGCGAATTTGTTGTTTATTGTATGCCCTGGCCGTGTGGCGATTATGCGCCCTTTGATGGGCTTGCCGATTAGTGCCATGTCTCCGATGATGTCAAGCAACTTATGGCGTGTGCACTCATTTTCCCAAACTAATGGCTTGTGCTGGATATATCCTAATTGGGTGGCATCTAAATGGGGAACGTTGAGAAAGTCTGCCAACTGGTCAAGATTTTCTTGCGTTATCTGTCTCTCGTATATCACGATGGCATTGTCCATATCTCCTCCCTTTATCAGGTTGGCTTTCAGCAACGGCTCTATGTCTCTTACAAAGACAAATGTTCGTGCGGGGGCTATCTCCTTGGCGAAATCGTCCATCTTGTCTAAGGTGGCAAACTGACTGTTTATGAATTTTGACTCGAATGAGCACATTACTGTAAGACTGAACTCCTCGTCTGGCAATATCGTTATGCACGACCCTGTGTTCTCGTCTTTTACTTCTATCTTGTGACGTATAATGTAGAAGTCCTTCGGGGCTGCCTGCTCTTCTATGCCTATTTCATGTATTTTGCTGATGTATTGTACTGATGATCCGTCAAGAATTGGAAACTCTGGCCCGTTAACTTGTATCAGACAGTTGTCTATCCCTGATGCGTATAGGGCTGCTAATCCATGCTCAACTGTGGAAATCCTGATGTCTCCCTTTCCTAATACGGTGCCGCGCTTCGTATCTATCACGTTTTCTGCGATGGCGTCTATAGTGGGCTGTCCTTCTATGTCAATTCTTTGGATTTTATAACCTGTGTTTTCTGCTGCAGGATTAAATGTTACAGTCAAACTTAATCCTGTGTGTAACCCTTTTCCGCATAGGGCGAAACTGCCTTTGAGTGTATTTTGTTTTAACATTTCCTATTCCTTGTTGTTTAATGCTTTCAGTTCTTCAACTTGTTTCTGTAATTCGTTGAGTTGCTTGTAGATCTCTGGCAACTTATGGGTAATGGCTATTGACTTGAAATATAATTTCGGGTCTGTTGGGGGTGTACCGATAAGGGTTACATTGCCTTTTATATTGCCTGGTACTCCTGACTGGGCTCCCAAAAATGTCTTGTCTCCGATGGTTATGTGACCGGAAATGCCTACTTGCCCGCCAAACATGCACCAACGCCCGATTTTCGTACTTCCTGCCACTCCTGATTGCGCTGACATAACGGTGTTTTCTCCTACTTCTACATTGTGGGCAATCTGCACCAAATTGTCGAGTTTCACTCCCTTGTGGATAATTGTTCTTCCCATTGTTGACCGGTCTACACAACTGTTTGCTCCTATTTCTACATCATCCTCAATCTCTACAATACCTATTTGGGGTATCTTGTCATATCCTTCTGTATTTGGCGCAAATCCGAACCCGTCTGCTCCTATCACACAACCGGCATGTATTGTTACGTTATTGCCTAATTTGCAGTCTTTGTATATCGTAACGTTGGGATAAATTGTACAATGGTTGCCGATTTTTACTCCGTCGTCTATTACGGCATGTGGGTATATTTGTGTATCGTCTCCAATAGTTACGTTGTCTCCAATGTATGCGAATGCTCCAATGTAACAGTTGTTCCCGATTTTTGCCTTGGAGGAAATGGATGCCATCTCACTAATTTCTTTCTTTCTTGGTAAAGTGGCTTGGTAGAGTTGCAATAGTTTTGCAATGCTCTCGTATGCGTTTTTTACTCTGATGAGCGTTGCTGCTACTGGCTTTTCAAGTACCACGTCGTCGTTAATCAGAACGATACTTGACTTTGTTTCGTAAATATAGTGGGTGTATTTGGGATTTGAAAGAAACGATATTGCACCGGGTATTCCTTCTTCAATTTTCGCAAAAGTGTTAATCGTGATGTTTTCATCACCTTCTATTTTGCCTTGGATATAATCCGCTATTTGTCGTGCCGTGAATGCCATAAAAACACATTATTATGCAAAGATAAGGGATTTTGTTCAAAAACGTTGACAACATAGATAATATTTACGAATTTTTTTGGAAAGTGAGGCTATATTAAGCAGCTCCGACGCTTCTGCAATGTCTTTTGTCGTATTGTTTTCGTACAATATTGTGATTTGGTCTTTATTGATATCGTATATGTCTTTTTGCACTGTGGCAACGCTCATTAAATAATGTGCATCGTCTATGCTGATGTCAAAATGTTTCGCAATTCTCTGCTTCGTCTCTTGTATTGTCTCTTCATTGAATGGCTCGTCTGATACTTCTACTTTGAAAAGATTTCTGTTTATTATGTCTGATGTTAAAAGGGAAAGTATCTTGTCTTCGTTATCCATCCATACTTTCAGCGTGCTCCATACGTCGTTGTCATCGAGTATTTCGTAATTATGTTGTGCTTCTTCATCGTTTTTGTATCTTTCGGCATTGATATCATTGTAGAGAAAGTATCTCAGCGCAGGTGTGGCAAACAGTTGTTTCCCTTCGTGTGCAAGTTGTTTGGCTCTTAGTATGGCGTTTACTAACACTTTTTCACTTGAAACAGTTGTCTTGTGTAAGTACACTTGCCAATACATGAAATGTCGTGACATCAGATAGTTCTCTATTGTATATATTCCTTTTGCCCTGACTACTAAATTGTCATTGAAAACGTCAAGCATCTTTATTATTCTTGCACAACCGATATTGCCTTCGGCTACGCCAGTGAAAAAACAGTCTCGCATCAGATAGTCGAGCCTGTCCATGTCAAGCTGACTGCCTATTAATTGGTGTAAAAATTTTTTTGAATAGTCGTTCTTGAATATCTTCAATGCAAGGTTTAACTTCCCGTCCATTTCTTTGTTTATCTTTTCCATTATATGAAGGGATATTTCTTCATGGTCGATACCACTGATTAAGGTGTGTTCAAGAACGTGGGAGAATGGTCCATGTCCGATGTCGTGAAGAAGTATAGCGGCTTCAACTGCTTCTGCTTCACTGCCAAATATGAAAACTCCTTTCTGTGCCAAAGAGTTTATCGCTTCTCCCATGAGGTGGAAAGATCCAATGGAATGCTGAAATCTGGTGTGTTGGGCTGCGGGATATACCATCGAGGTCAAACCTAATTGCTTTATCCTCGTAAGTCGTTGCATCAATGGATGCCTGACGAGGTCAAGAAACAGTCCTCTCGGAATCTGTATGAATCCAAGTACGGGGTCGTTTATGATTTTTCCGTCAATCATCAAATTTCCTGTTAATCATCAAATTTCCGTCAACTGTCAAATT
>JAJPYV010000015.1:0-17144 GCA_021204735.1 Prevotella sp. | reverse complement strand
TCCGTCAATCATCAAATTTCCTGTTAATCATCAAATTTCCGTCAACTGTCAAATTTCCGTCACCTATTAAATTTTCGTCAACTATTAAATTCCTGACAACCAACAAATTTCAGTCAACCAACAAATTCCTGTTACCTGTCAAATAATTTTATTTAGTTCAACAGCCATTTCTGCCTGCACTTTTTGGGCTTGTCTTGCTGCTTCTTCAGCGAAGTCTTCTTTGTTGGAGGCGTAGATTATACCTCTACTGCTGTTTACGATAAGTCCACAGTCTTTTATCATGCCGTATTTGCATACTTCCTGAAGACTGCCTCCTTGTGCTCCAACTCCTGGTACAAGTAGAAAATGATTGGGTGCTACTTTGCGTATGTCCTTGAACATCTCTCCTTGTGTCGCACCTACTACATACATCATGTTGTTGTCGTTTCCCCATTCCTGCGACTTTCGTATCACTTTCTCAAATAGACGCTCTCCCTCAACGTCTGTTGTCAACTGAAAATCTTGCGAGCCTTTATTGCTTGTGAGTGCCAATAAAATCACCCACTTGCCTTCATATTTCAAGAATGGGGATACGCTGTCCTCACCCATGTATGGTGCTACTGTCAGTGCATCTAAATCGTATGCTTCAAAGAATGTCCGGGCATACATTGTTGATGTGTTTCCTATGTCTCCGCGTTTTGCATCAGCAATAATGAAATGATCAGGAAAGTTTTCCTTTAAATATTTTATCGTTTTCTCAAACGCAATCATTCCTTTTGTACCTAAACTTTCGTAAAAAGCGAGGTTGGGCTTGTATGCCACGCAATATGGTGCTGTCGCATCGATTATCGCCTTGTTGAACGTGAAAATCGGGTCTTCTTCTTTCAACAAATGCTCCGGTATCTTCTTTATGTCTGTGTCAAGTCCTACGCAAAGAAAGGATTGCTTATTGAAAATTTGTTCAACTAATTGCTGTCTGTCCATAAAGTATTTTTTTTGAATTGCTATTTTGCTATATCACATAATTGTAACTTATAGTTCTGCTTCTTTCATTCGTTCTGCATTTTCTGCAACGGTGAGAGCATCAATGAGACCTTGTATGTCTCCACCCATAAAACCACTTAGGTCGTAAATGGTATAACCGATACGGTGGTCGGTTACGCGTCCTTGCTGGAAATTGTAGGTACGGATTTTTGCACTACGGTCACCTGTTGAAACTAATGTCTTTCTGCGGCTCGCAATGTCATCAATGTATTTCTGATGTTCCCTGTCATAGATAAATGTGCGCAAACGTGACAATGCTCGCTCCTTGTTCTTTGGCTGGTCTCTTGTCTCTGTACACTCAATCAATATCTCCTCAACTTCGCCTGTATTCGGATTTTTCCAAGGATAACGCAGACGTACGCCTGACTCAACCTTGTTGACATTCTGTCCTCCTGCACCTGAACTTCTGAATGTATCCCATTTGATGTCTCCTTCATTGATGTTGACCTCAAACTTGTCTGCCTCTGGCAGTACGGCTACTGTTGCAGCACTGGTGTGCATCCTTCCTTGTGTTTCTGTTACTGGTACACGCTGCACTCGGTGGACTCCTGATTCGTATTTCAATGTACCGTAAACATTGCTACCGCTCACGGCGAAATCAATCTCCTTGAAACCGCCTACGGCTCCCTCACTGACATACGTGATTGATACTGTCCAGCCCTTTGAGTCACAGAATTTCTTGTACATCTGGAATAAGTCTCCGGCAAATAGGGCGGCTTCGTCTCCACCGGTTCCTGCTCGTATTTCCATCTGTACGTTCTTTGCATCTTCTGGGTCTTTTGGTATAAGGGCAATCTTTATTTCTTCTTCAATCTTCGGCCGTAAATCTTCATTTATCTGAAGTTCTTCTCTTGCCATTTCACGAAGGTCGGAGTCTGTCTCATTCGCTATGATGTCCTTTGCCTCCTTAATTGAATTAAGACAGTTGATATATTTACGGCGGGCGTTCATAATGCTCTCCAAGTCCTTGTATTCGCGTGTAAGTCTGACATATTTCTCCTGATCCGCAATCACTGCCGGGTCGGTTATCAGTGTGGATATCTCCTCGTAACGACTCTCAAGTCCTTCGAGCTTTTCCAAAATATTGTTTTCTTGCATTTCTCTTAATAATTAAACTCCCCAAATTCGGTCTTTATAAGCAAACTGCGTTTGCCGCTTTCGATATGTCCCACCACTTGTGCGTCTATGTTGAAACTCTTGCTTATGGAGATGATATCATCGGCATCCTCAGGACTGACGTATATCTCCATGCGGTGTCCCATGTTGAATACTTTGTACATTTCTTGCCAGTCGGTATCGCTTTGCTCTTTTATTATTCTGAATAATGGTGGAATAGGGAACATATTGTCTTTTATCACTCTACAATCTTCTCTCACGAAATGCAGCACTTTTGTCTGTGCTCCTCCCGTGCAATGTACCATACCATGAATTTTCGGCCGTAATTCATCGAGTATCTTCTTTATTACTGGTGCGTATGTCCTGGTAGGGGAGAGAACAAGTTTTCCTGCGTCAACAGGTGTGCCTTCTACTTTGTCGTCAAGACGGAACCCTCCGCTATATACGAGTTGTTCTGGTACGGCATGGTCATAACTTTCGGGATATTTCTCTGCAAGGTACTTTGAGAACACATCATGCCGTGCACTTGTCAGTCCGTTACTTCCCATGCCTCCGTTATAACTGTCTTCGTATGTAGCCTGACCGAAGGATGCAAGTCCTACAATGACATCTCCTGGACGGATGTTGGCGTTGTCGATTACATCAGACCGTTTCATACGGCATGTAACGGTGGAGTCTACAATAATAGTTCTCACAAGGTCGCCTACGTCTGCTGTCTCTCCGCCAGTGGCGTAAATCCCTATTCCCATATCTCGCATAGTGGCAAGTATCTCGTCTGTACCGTTAATTATGGCGTAAATCACTTCCCCTGGCACAAGCATTTTGTTCCTGCCTATCGTACTTGAAACGAGAATGTTGTCAACAGCTCCTACGCAAAGTAGGTCATCGGTATTCATCACTATGGCATCTTGTGCGATTCCTTTCCACACGCTCAGATCGCCCGTCTCTTTCCAATACATGTATGCTAACGATGATTTTGTACCTGCTCCGTCTGCGTGCATGATATTGCAATATTCTGGGTCTCCTCCAAGTATATCTGGGATTATTTTGCAGAATGCCTGTGGATATAGCCCTTTGTCTATGTTTTTTATTGCGTTGTGTACGTCTTCCTTCGCGGCAGAAACACCACGCAACATGTAACGGTTGTTACTTTGCATATCTGAGTTCAATACTGTTTGTTATTTGTCTATATTAAGTTGCTATTCCTTGTTACTCCATATTTTCCAGTTGGCGAAGGCTTGCAACAATAGCATTTCAAGACCGTTCTTCACTGTTGCTCCATGCTCCATGCCTTTCTTCATGAAAAGTGTCTTGTCTGGATTGTAAATCACGTCGTATAGTATATTTTTATCATCTATTGCATCGTATGGCAACTTTGGACATTCGTCAATATTGGGATACATTCCTACAGGGGTGCAATTCACAATTACATTGTACTCTTTTATCACTTCTGGGGTTATTCTTTCGTATTGTATCGTACCCGGACGCTCAAAACGACTTACCGACACTGTCTCCAAACCAAGTGACCTAAGTCCGTATGATACGGCTTTTGACGCTCCTCCAGTACCGAGAACAAGTGCTCTCTTGTGAAACCTCTCAAGCATTGGCTGAATACTCTTTGTAAAACCGATTACGTCACTGTTGTAGCCCTTCAGTCTTATCTCATTTCCCTTGTGCTCCACCTTTATCAAGTTTACAGCTCCAATTGCTCTTGCCTCTGGACTTACGACATCCAAATAACTGATTACTTTCTCCTTGTATGGAATAGTTACATTCAGACCTTTCAACTCTGGATTGGAGGCAAGAATTTCTGGCAGAAGCTCAATACTTGAAATCTCAAAGTTTATATACTCTGCATCAATGTTCTCGTTTTTAAACTTCTCATTGAAGTAATTTTTTGAAAAGGAATGTCCCAAAGGAAAACCTATCAACCCGTATTTATCCATAATGAAAAATTTTATTTAGTTGCGTAATAGAATATACATATTCCGAACGTCAGACGTTTCAGCCCTACTTCCGAAAATCTGGCTTTTTTCAATGCTCCGACAATCTTTTCTCCCTTTGGAAAGGCTTCTATCGTGTTTGTCAGGTAGGTGTATGCCTTCTTGTCTTTCGATATGATTGTGCCATATAACTGGAGCACCGTGTGTGAGTACAGCCAGAACAGTTGTTTCATAGGGAACTTAATCGGACAACTCAATTCTAATATACTTGCATGACCGCCTTTTTTCAACACTCGATAAATTTCTTTCAGCCCTGTGTCGAGGTCTTGAAAATTCCTTATACCGAATGCGACTGTTACGGCATCAAATGTGTTATCAGGAAACTCTAAACTCTCACAATCTCCTCTCTCAAAGGAAATCAAGTTGTCTTTCCCCTCCTTTTTTACTTTCTCCCTACCAATCTGCATCATCTCGTCGGAGATGTCAATGCCTACTGTCTTTTCGGGTTTCAGCATATCTGAAACAAGCAATGCGAAATCTCCTGTTCCAGTAGCAATGTCAAGTACTGACTTTGGCTTGAATGGTATAAGCCATGCTATTGCTTTTCGCCTCCAAAAGCGGTCAATGCCAAACGAAAGGTGGTGGTTCAGTGCATCGTATGAATGGGCAATGCTGTTGAACATTTTTTCCACTTGCTTGCTCTTTTCTTGCAAGTTGTCGTATGGCATTATTTTCTCTTGGGTGTATGGCATATAGTGGTCTTACGAATAATAATTACTTGTTGGCAGTCGCATTTTATCACTAATGCTTACTGAGCCAGTCTGTAACGTTCTTCTCTATTCTTGCTGCCAAATCATCATTGTTTGCAGCCTTGTCAAACTTGTCTCCCGTTATGTTCTCAAAGAGTTCGATGTAACGCTCGCTTACGCTATTTGCGTATTCATCGGTTATCTCGGGCATTTCTTGACCTGGCTCATTCATGAAGTTATGCTCTATGAGCCACTGACGAACAAATTCTTTTGACAACTGGCGTTGGGGCTCGCCTTTTGCGAATTTCTCCTCATAACCGTCAGCGTAGAAATAACGACTTGAGTCGGGTGTGTGTATCTCGTCTATCAGGTAGATTTTTCCGTCTCGTTTGCCAAATTCGTATTTGGTATCTACGAGGATAAGACCGTGCTTGGCGGCTATCTCCTGCCCGCGGGCAAATATCTTGCGGGTATAGTCCTCTATAATCTCATAGTCTTCTTTACTTACTAACCCTTGTGCTATTATTTCTTCTTTGGATATGTTCAGGTCATGCCCTTCATCGGCTTTTGTTGTCGGGGTGATTATCGGCTCTGGAAAACGCTGGTTTTCTTTCATTCCATCTGGAAGTTTTACGCCACAGAGTTCACGGCAACCTTTCTTGTATTCTCTCCATGCTGAACCGGTAAGTATTGAGCGGATAATCATTTCTACCCTGAAACCTTCACACTTAAGGCCTACGGTTACCATAGGGTCTGGTGTGGCTAATTTCCAGTTTGGACAGATGTCTGTGGTCTGGTCGAGAAACTTTGCTGCTATTTGGTTAAGAACCTGTCCCTTGTAAGGTATTCCTTTAGGCAGAATGACGTCAAATGCGGAAATCCTGTCTGTTGCCACCATTACGATAAGGTCATCATTGATGTCGTACACGTCTCGCACTTTACCATGGTATACGTCTTTCTGCCCTCCAAAATGGAAGTCTGTTCTTGTCAATGCTTTCATATTTTTTTATATATTAATTAAACTATTGTTTTTATCCTTTTACCTCTTTCCCGAATTTCTCAAACTGCTCGTATGCGTCAACAATTCTTGTTACCAATTTATGGCGAACAATGTCTTTCTTGTTCAACTCTACGAAACTGATTCCTTTTACTTCTTTCAATATCTTTAATGCCTGTACCAAACCGGAGGTTTGTGAGCCGGGCAAATCTATCTGCGTCATGTCGCCTGTTATAATCATCTTGGTGTTCCAACCCATACGTGTCAGGAACATTCTGATTTGCGCTGGAGTGGTGTTTTGCGCTTCATCAAGTATCACTACTGCATCATTCAGAGTTCTTCCTCTCATAAATGCTAATGGCGCAATCTGTATCACATTTTTCTCCATCAAGTCCTGCAACTTCACGGCTGGTATCATGTCTTCAAGTGCGTCATAAAGTGGTTGCAGATATGGGTCTATCTTCTCTTTCATATCCCCAGGCAGAAAACCGAGCTTCTCTCCTGCTTCTACCGCAGGGCGACTCAATATGATTTTCTTTGCTGTCTTTTCCTTCAGGGCTTTCACAGCAAGGGCGATACTCAGATAGGTCTTCCCTGTACCGGCTGGCCCTGTCACAAATATCATGTCATCCTTTTCGTAGGCATCAATCAACTTTTGTTGATTCTCGCTCCTGCTCTTTATCGGATGTCCTGAAATACTGTACACCACAACATCTTTTGAGGCTTCATCCTTTGTCTTCCGACCTTTCACGATGTCTATGATGTCTTCATCATTTATGGAATTGTATTTCAATACGTGCAGACGGATTTTCTCTATCGCTTCCTCAAACGCTGCCGTCTGCTCTTCATCTCCAAGTATTCTTATCACATTGCCCCTTGCAACTATCCTCATTTTGGGATATAACGCTTTTAACATTTGAAAATGTGCATTGTTAACGCCATAAAGTATTACGGGGTCAATGTCTTCTATTACGATATGTCTTTCTATCAAATTTTATGCTTTATCAATTAACGTTGCAAATTTACATAAAGTTTTTCAAAATAGTATATATTTGTACGGATTTTAAAACTACAATATGTCTTTAAAATGCATTATATTTTATTTTGTGCTTTCCATGATTTGCATTATCTTTGCAGTGTTAACTGTTTATTTTTATTATGAGAAAACATATTTTATTACCAATCATGTTCCTTTGCATAGCTATTTCATGTGTTAATGCAGAGCAAGGAAAGTCGGTTTATGCCATTGGCTTTTACAATTTGGAAAATCTTTTTGATACGTGCCATGATGAGGGGAAGAAGGATTTTGATTTTCTTCCGAATGGTTCTTACTCATGGGATAGTGAAAAATATATCAGCAAGCTTCACAATATGTCCCAGGCTTTGTCGGATATGGGAACTGATGAACTGCCTGGCGTTGGCTGCGCAATGATTGGTGTGGCTGAGGTGGAAAATGCAAATGTGCTCAATGACCTTACGGCTCAGGATCCTCTTAAAGCGCGTAATTTCAAGTATGTTCATATAGAGGGGAAAGACCAGCGTGGAATCGATTGTGCCTTGCTTTATAATCCTTCATTGTTTACTGTGGATGACGTACAACTATATCCTTATTATAGTGAGCTCCCGAAAGACAGTAATTTCTTTACTCGTGGCTTCCTTACTGTGAAGGGTAGGTTAGCTGATGAACTTGTTACGGTGATTGTGTGCCACTGGCCCAGCAGATTTTCTGATTCTCCGTATAGGGATAGGGCTGCCTTTCTTGTTAAAAACATAAAGGACTCGCTTCTGTTGGAAAATCCTGATAACAAGATTATTGTAATGGGTGATATGAATGATGACCCTACTAACAGCAGTATGCATGATGTTCTTTCTGCAAAGGGGGAGATTGATGAGGTCGGTGACGGCGACATGTATAACCCTTGGTATAATATTCTTGTAAAAGACAAAATTGGTACGCTTTCATACAAAGGTGCATGGAATCTCTTTGACCAGATAGTTATGTCTCCGAATTGGCTTGACAAAGGTAAAAATGTTGGTGAACCGACATTAAAGTTCTGGAAAAACCAGATTGTCCGCAAAGATTATCTTCTCAACGGTGAAGGTAAATATGTGGGTACGCCTAAGCGGACTTTTGCTGGAAAACAGTGGCTAAATGGTTATAGCGACCACCTGCCAGTGGTTGTTTATCTCGTCAAATGACTTTATGTGTGATGTAGAATACCATCCTTTAAAACCGTTTCTTCCAGAAAACACTCGTCTGTTGATGCTTGGCAGTTTTCCGCCTGCTCGCCAAAGGTGGTGCATGGATTTCTTTTATCCTAACTTTATCAATGACATGTGGCGGATTTTCGGGATTGTGTTCTTCCACAACAAGGAGTATTTCGTTGACAATGGGGCAAGAAAATTCCGCCGTGACAAGATAATATCGTTTCTCACGGAGAAAGGAATAGCTCTTTATGACACTGCGTGTGCCGTGAGAAGAACAAAAAATACTGCATCTGACAAGGATTTGGAAATAGTGGAAACTACTGATATCAAGGCTCTGTTGCTAAATGTGCCGTCTTGTGTGTCTGTCGTTACAACGGGGCAGAAAGCTACGGAGGTGATGTGTTCTTGTTTCAACATACCCTCTCCTAAGGTAGGTGAGTGCGCAACTTTTTCTTTTGAGGGTCGTGAAATGCAGCATTTCCGCATGCCAAGCAGCTCTCGGGCTTATCCGATGAATATAGAGAAAAAAGCTGAGTACTATAGACGTATGTTCTGTTCGTTAAATTTTTTGGATAATAAATAAAAATATATGACTGTCATTGGAATAGCAGGTGGTACGGGTTCGGGTAAGACCACCGTTGTCAAAAAAATTGCAGAGGCTCTGCCTCCTAATTATGTTGTTGTTGTACCTCTCGATTCTTATTATAACGATACCACAAATATGACGGATGAGGAGCGGCGAGCGATAAACTTTGACCATCCTGATGCTTTTGACTGGAAACTTCTTATAAAGCAGGTAAATGAATTGAGAAACGGTCATGCTGTTGAACAACCGATGTATTCGTATATCTTATCTAATCGCTTGAAAGAAACTGTGCATGTTGAGCCTCGCCCTGTTATAATAATTGAGGGGATCATGACTCTGCTCAACAAGAAATTGCGTGACATGATGGATTTGAAGGTTTTTGTTGATACTGATTCTGATGAGCGTCTTATCCGTAATATCCGTCGTGATACGATAGAACGGGGACGAACTGTAACTAATGTTATCGACCGTTATCTGAAAGTTCTTAAACCTATGCACGAGCAATTTATCGAACCTACCAAGAAATATGCCGACTTGATAATCCCGCAAGGTGGGGAAAATATAATAGGCATTGGCATACTTTGTAAATACATAGAGGCTCTTGTAAGATAAACTTTCTTATGCGGGAATAAGGAAATTTATTACTTCTTGTTCTACATTGATTTTAAAAGCTCCTGTGATTTTCCCGATTACTATTCCGTCAACACTTACCATTGCCTTGGAATCTTCTTCAACAGTAACTTCCTTTGTTCGGTATGGGTGAACACTATGGAGATTGAGTATTTTTCCTGTGGCGAAGAGGTAGATACCTTCAAATAGTTGTGTTATCTCTGTATGGTGTACTACGGAAACATCCAAAAGTCCGTTGTATGGCACTGCATTTGGCGTGAGCCCATATCCTGATGCATTTCCGATGCATACTGTCATCAACTTTCGCTTGATAGTTTCTGTGTTTATCTTTATATGCATCTTGTATTCAAGTCGCTGGAAAATGAAAAGGAATAGTGTGACAACGAATGACATTGTCCGTGACCCGAATATGCGACGGGTATGTAGACGCAAATTCTGTATTGCTGCTACAAGTCCGATGTTGATACAGTTGAAAAAATAGTGCTGGTGTTTTTCTTCTTTTATGTCTGTATATGTTATGCAACCGACATCTATTTTTCTGATACGTCGCTTCGTGAGCCATTCAATTGTCTGTTCTACTTCGTTTTCCTTGAAATCCCAATAGTGGGCAAAGTCGTTCATCTGCCCGTTTGGAATTAATCCTAACGCTATCGTTTCTCTTGTCTCCTTGTCTGTTTCCATCAAACAGTTGGCGGCGTCGTTCAATGCGCTGTCTCCTCCTACAATTACAATCGTCTTGTAGCCGTTGTTTATCAACATGTTTATCAGTCGCTTGACGCTTCCTTGATTTTCGCTTTGTACGAAATCAAATTTCACGCCATGCTCTTTCAGACAAGTATCTATTCTTGTCCAACGCTTTTTTGAACTTTTTTTACTTCCTTTCGGACAGTATAAAATTCCCCAACGTGTACTCTCAACAGACATAGTTTCTTATTTAGAATTAGGTGCTTTTAATTGTAAATCATCTCTTTGATACTTTTTACTTTTTCCTGTATAGGCAACGTCGCATCTATCCAGTTTATCTTGAATCCTCTGCGCTCCATCCCTCTGAACCATGTCATCTGCCTTTTGGCAAACTGGTGGATTGCTGTTTCAAGTGAATGGAACATTTCATCGTATGTAAGTTCTCCGATGATATATTTTGTTACATATTTATATTCAAGTCCGTAATATATCAGGTCTTCGGCTCTGATACCTCTATCCAAAAGTCCTTTCACCTCGTCAACCATCCCTTCTTCTAATCGGTCTTTCAACCTTTTGCTTATCTTTCTTCGCCTCTCATCCCTGTTAATGTCAACGCCTATAATCAGGGAATCAATCTTTGGCATCTCTCTTTCTACAATGTCTGGATGTTGCTTGTAGTATGTTTCTATCTCAATGGCTCGAATGGCTCTTTTTGCTGTATCTACGTCAGTCGTATTGTGCATGTTTGTGCCGTTCTCTTGTTTGAGCTTAACTAAAATATCTGTCAGCTCGGATAGTGTTTTGTCAGCCATTTCTTCTCGCAACTCACGGTTTTCCGGCACTTCCACGAGCTTGTATCCTTTCAATACTGCTTCTATATATAGTCCTGTTCCGCCGCATAAAACTGGCATCACGTTTCTACGTTTTATGTCTTCGTAAACGGCAAGAAAGTCTCTTTGATATTCAAAAACATTGTATTTTGTTCCTGGCTCTGCTATATTAATAAGGTGATATGCAACTGTCTTGCCGTTGACAACATACTCCTTCAGGTCTTTTCCTGTTCCGATATCCATGCCACGATACACTTGCCTACTGTCGGCACTGATTATTTCAGCACCTATTTCTGACGAAAGAGCTACTGCCAAAGAGGTCTTTCCTGATGCTGTCGGACCCAATATCGTTACAAACTGTTGCATAATAGGGCGCAGGTTATCTTTGGATACATTGCAAAATTAATGTAAAAATGTAAAAACACAAAAAAAAGATAACATTATTTGCAGTTGATGAAAAATGAAGAAAACTATTGATTAGATTTGAATATGTGTATGGCAAAATTTATTTGACTTTAAATTTTGCGTAATTGACATTATTTTTTGATTTTAATATTAAATAAAAATTTTCCTAAGTGAGTAAATTCAGTAAAAATGATTAAATTTGTGCGAAAAATTTTTGTTAAACATAAATCATTAAAATCTTATGAAAAATTACAGACTACTTTTATTGTTTTTGTTTGGTTTGTTGTTCTTGCCTTTGGCAGCGCAGGTAACAGTTCACACCATTGGCGATTCTACAATGGCTGACTATGATGAGTCGACAACCGACAAGAGGGGTTGGGCGATGATGTTCCAACAGTACTTTGATGAGACGGTTACTGTCAACAACCGTGGCAAGAGCGGTGCGAGCAGCAAGAGTTTTTATCAGGAGAGCGCATATTGGACTACCGTCAGAAAACAGATTTCTGAAGGGGATTATGTAATCATCCAGTTCTCTCACAACGATGAGAAGAATAATGGTATGGATGGCGACTCGGTCATCGCAAAGACTGGTGACTCGACCGTTGATTATCGTGGAACTATTCCTTATTCTACTTACAAGGATTTTTTGAGATTGTATGTTAATGAGACACGTGAATTGGGCGGAATACCTATTTTGGTCGCTCCTATGTGCCGTAAGTATTTCAGTGGCGGTTCAATAACACGTGCGGGTAAGCATGACCTTGGCGACAAGTTCTATGTTTTACAAGATGATGGAACAATATTGGAAAACCAGTCAGTTGGCACAGATGACCATACTATGGATTATCCATACGCAATGCAGCAAGTGGCAGAGGAGTTGGATGTTCCGTTCATTGACTTGACAACTCTTTCGGCTGAATTATTCGAAAGTTATGGTGATGCTGCATGTACTTCTCTCTTATTCTGCTCTGATGACAGCACTCACCCATGTGCTTTGGGTGCTAACCTCATAGCTCATTTGGTTGCCCAGGCAATGGCTGATCAGGGTATCTTGGCAGACCACATCCAGGCGAATACCGACTTGTTGGTAAATCCTACATCTCTTGACTTTGGTCAGGTTTATGTTAACCAGTCTGTAGTAAAGGAGGTTTCCGTTTCCGGTATGGATCTTGACCCGGCAGAAGGAACTCTTGATGTTTCTATTACTGATGGTTTCACAGTATCGACTGACAAACAGAACTATTCTTCATCTATTTCATTGCCTTATACAGATGCTAATTTGGAATATACCACGCTTTACGTGAGGGCTTTGCTTTCTGAGGCTGGCACAGTTAATGGTACGATGACTTTCACTAATGGCAACAACACGAAAGAAATTGAAGTAACGTGCGAGGGTGTTGACATCAGTGGCGGTGAGGAGGTTCTTGTGCATTGGGACCTGTCATCTGCAAGTGATTCTTATACTTTGACGGGACCAGCAGAGGTTATTGATGAGAGTTGGAGCGATCTGGAAGTATATAATTATGCTACCATAGCTAATTGGCCTGATGATTGCGACATTCCTTCAAGCCAAAAAGTTCAGCGTAATCATCTTTCTGGAAAGGAAAGTAACGGTTCCTGGTCGGCTGGAGAGATTGATGAGGTATCAACGCGTTATATCCAGTTTGGTATCACTGCACAGGAGTCGTCAATACTTCATATCGACTCAATAGGTCTTTATGTTGGCGGTGCTGGTGGAAGTGGAATGAGATGCCGCGTATCTTATTCCGTGAATGATGATTTCTCTGATGCTCATGCTATTGCTGAGTATGCTTCTTCCATGACTTCAAATACTATGTATGCGGTATCTGCTCAGCCTGTTATTGCACTGGAGGCAGGACAAAGCATGTTGTTGCGTGTTTATCCTTGGTATAGCACAAGTTCTGATGTAACAGGTAAATATATCTGTTTAAGCAGTGTCACCATCCATGGTATCACGGAATCTGCAACTACGGGCATTAAGTCTATCTCTGAGACTGTTGGCTCACCTGTCAAGGAACTCTATTATGACTTGTCTGGCGTACAGCGTACAAGCAAACCGTCAAAAGGTGTCTATCTGATTAAGAAGATTTATTCTGATGGTAATGTTTCTGTAACGAAAGTGGCAAAATAATTTCTTAAATAGATATTCTAATTATATGAGAAAAATTAATTCAGGGGCATTGTTATGCTTGATAATGATGTCCCTCTTTACATTACAGTCGAGGGCGCAGGACGCTTCTGGCGAGATGTCTGCAACATGGCCTTTCTCTGAAGGAACAGCAGGTCAAGTGGCTACATTGAGTGACAATTCTTTGTTTGCTCTTAATTCAGTGGAGGTTGGTTCTAATCTTGAATATTATGGCTCACGCACTGAATATAATGTGACATTTACTGAATTCCAACCATTGGAGCAGCATAGTTCTGCTGCGGAAGATGACAAGATCACATTTAGTATCACCCCGCAAAAGGGTATTACATTCACTCCTACAAGTGTGTATCTTGACGCAGTACGTATTGGAACGGATGGTGGTCTGCTTGATATTTACTTAGTTACGGAAAATGAGACAATCACGTTGGCTACTGGGGTAAGTCCGAATAGAAACGGTGGCACAGAACAATCTCAGTTGTCTTATTCTATTTCTGGCATATCCACAACTGAAGATGTCTCTTTGGTAATCTACTTATATAATTTAGGCAATACAAAGCAGGTGGGAATTGCCAACATCCAGATTGCTGGTACTTACGAGGGAGTTCCTGAAGAAGTTACTACTTACACTTTGACAACTGGAGTTAGTCCAGAAGGTGCCGGCACGATTTCACAGTCACCTATTGGTTCCACATTTAATGAGGGAACGAAGATCCTTCTTACCGCAAATGAAAACTTTGGCTACAATTTTATAAATTGGACTGATGAGAATGGTGATGTAGTTTCAGAGGATGCGTCTTTCACCTTGGAATTGACGAAAGATGAGACTCTTACTGCTAATTATGAGCAATTAACTACTTATAGTCTTGATTTGACTGTTGATGGTGCTCCTTCTTATATGGTATCTTTCTCTGATGAAGGCTCAATGGTTGACGGAAAGAGAATGTACGAGGCGGGAACGGAAGTTCAGTTGAGTGCTTCAAATAATGCTGTCTATACATTCACCAACTGGAGTGATGGCTCTACTTCTTCTACCAATACTATCAAGATTAATGGCGATACCGAACTGTCAGCTACTTATAGCAATGCACCGTTTATCTGTGGTTGGGACTTCTACAATGCAGGTTCAAAAGACAGGGCTGGCGATATCTACAATGAGTCGACAAACGCTGGTATGTTGTCTTTGCGCTTGGCAGACGGTACTACAAACTCATGGCTTGACCGTAGTACGTTGAGCAGCAACCCAATGTATGAGGGTCGTTATGGTATAGTAAACTGGAAACCGCTTGCTGACCATTACTACTATGAGGCTACATTCTCTACTAAGGGTTATTACAATATCCACGTACAGTCGGCTATGCTCCTCTCATTCAATGGCTATTCTGTTCAGAAACTGCAGTGGTCAACTGATGATGAGACTTTCTATGATTATGGCGAAATTGACATATTGGCTGCAAAGACATGGTATGACAATGATTCTGCACTCCCTGAAGAAGCTGAGGACCAGGATAGGTTGTATATCCGTTGGATTCCTGATTACGATTCTGACTTGATAGGTACGACATCTGATAATGATGGTACGGCAATGTCGGCAATCTTCATTTTGGCTGACCAAGAGGTTGTGGATGATTATGACTCTCCTGTACTCAAGTCTTCTATTCCAGCTGATGGTGCTACTGGCATTAGTGCAAGCGGTTCTATCGTGCTCAATTTCGATGAGGTCGTACAGGCTGGCGAGGGCGACTGCACAATCGGTGACGAGGTACTTACTGATGTTACTTATAGCGGTACTACCGTTCTTTATCGTTACAACAACTTGGATTACAGTACAAGTTATACCGTAACAATACCGGCTGGTGCTATCGTTGACCGCTCTGGCAATGTTTACGAGGGAACTACAATTTCCTTCACTACAATGGATCGTAATCAGCCGGAGCCTCGCCTCTATGATGCCGTGGTTGCACAAGACGGAACAGGTGACTATACAACTGTTATTGACGCTATTGAGGCTGCTCCTACAAATCGCACTTCTCCTTGGCTGATATTCATTAAGGATGGTTATTACAAAGGACATTTCAGTATTCCGTCAAACAAACCATACATTTATCTGATTGGTCAGGATAAGGAGAAAGTCGTTATTACCGATGAGTTGCTCTGCGGTGGTGATAATGCTGTAAGCGTTAGCGAGGGTGCTTCAGTAGTATGTCAGGCTTCTGATTTCTATGCTGAGAATATATCTTTTGAGAACGAATATGGAGTTACTGAAGAGGCTGGACCACAGGCATTGGCTCTCTACACCAACAACGACCGTGCTTGCTTGTACAACTGTAAGTTGCGCAGTTATCAGGATACTTACCTTTCTTCGCAGAATAGTATTACCGACCGTCATTACATAAAGGATTGTTTCATCGAGGGAGCTGTTGATTTCATCTATGGTGCTGGCGATGTTTACTTTGATGAGTGTACTATTAATATCATGAGGGAATCTGGTGGTTATATCGTTGCTCCTGATCATAGGGATGGAACAAAGTGGGGATATGTATTTGACCATAATACAATTACTGCTCCTACAACTCCTCCTTCTGCAACGAGTGTATGGCTCGGTCGTCCATGGCACTATGCTTGTAAGACAGTATTCTTGTACACTACGGCTGAGGTAACTATTCCTGCTGCCGGCTGGTATGAGACTATGGGAACAATTCCTGCTATCTTCGCAGATTACAAGACTATGGATGCTGACGGCAACTTGCTTGATTTGAGTAACCGTAGGTCTGAATACTATTATACTGATGATGATGGAAATAAGATTACTGGTACAGCAAAGAACTCGTTGACCGACGAGGAAGCAGCTACATATACTTATTCCAACATATTGAGCGGTGATGACTATTGGAATCCACGTGAATTGATGGAAAGTGTTGCTAAGCCGGAAAATGTAACAATCAATGATTATGGCTTGACATGGGATGCTGTTGATTATGCTATGTGCTATGTTGTTCTTTGCAACGATGTAGTTATCGGATTTACTACTGATACCAACTATGCTCTTACAGACGTAAGTGCAGATGATGTATATAAAGTACAGGCTGCAAATGAGTACGGAAGTTTGGGTGAGATATCTGAGGCTGCTTCTACTACTTCAGGAGTATCTAAGGTTTCAACAGACAGCAATATCAGAATCTCTCGTACAAGCAATGGTGTTACAGTTTCCGACATTGAGGAAGGCTCAAAGGTTGAAATCATCACGACAGGTGGTTCTGTTATCTATTCACTGAAGTCAACGTCTTCACAGTGCTCTATCGCATTGTCACAGCCGGGTGTATATATCATCCGTGTAAACGGTATTGGCAAGAGCTTTGTATTCTGATTATATTATGATTAATTAGCGGGATAATCGCTTATCCCAAAAGTAAAAACTGGATTTGTTACACATCGTACAAATCCAGTTTTTTCATATTCCTCTTACTTATTCATACTCTTTTTGCGTGCTTTTCACGTTTTCGCCAATGCGGAACCCATAACAGCTAAAAATTCTTGTTTCAGACACTTGTAGTGCCGATTCTCAAATTAGCTATCGAAAACAGTATGGGATTAACTTCAACGAAATGAAAATAAGAAATATTGTGCAAAATATTTCATTTATCAGAATTTATTTGTACTTTTGACAAAATTTCAGAATGTATATGACAACTGCCCTGACTGGCAACCTCTCAAGCAACGTCTCAAGGGACATTGAACTCTTATTTCTTATCTCTTATTTCTTATTTTGTGAGTGAAGCGAACATCATGCTGTATCCAATAGGAGT
>JAJPYV010000315.1:1933-5042 GCA_021204735.1 Prevotella sp. | reverse complement strand
ATTGTCGTGGTTTTTGTGGTGTTCTTCTGCGAATTGGATGTGTTGTCAAGGGCAAGATAACCCACATAGTTGTTATAACTTGCGTTGGTGAACGTACTGATGTTCCAATACCCTACTGAGTCAATCGCAGTATTGTACATGAACGCTCCATTTATGTCCCAGTTACCGTTAATGTTCTCTGGTTTCGTGGTGCGCCCGCCCGTAATCTCATCGTATGTCACCATGTTGCTGATACTGTTCCTCGTATTGTTGTAATTCACGAAAGTCATTATCGCCTGCTGGTGTCTCTCTATATAGTTATTGTAGAACAGTCGGAACGAATTGGTAAACGACGGCTTCAAACCTGGGTTACCTTTCGTGATGTTCAACGGGTCACTGTCATCCGTGATGTCAAGAAGGTCGCTCATACTCGGCTGACTGGTCGTTCCTCGATAGTTAATCCTAAGATTGCTGATTTTAGAGAAACGGTATCTGAAATCAAGGGTAGGAGTGAAATTAACCACATGGCGCACGGTATCGGTATTCACTCCTTGATATCTTTGGATGAAATGTGTCATCTGCGGCTGCAACATCGCTCCTACATTGAGCGTGTATTTCTGCCTTATCACCCTCAACATCAACTGTATCTCGTGAATATAGTTCTTGTATTCTGAATATCTGCTGAGGTCATCATCCAAATAATCGGTATATGGATTGTCAAGACGTGTGAAATAGTCGCCCCAACCTCTGTACATCGGGGTGATACCATCGAAAAATTCTTCCCCAAGATTACTGAAATCGTATGTCGCCCTGTCGCTCTTGTTATAATTGTAAGTGAACTTATAACTGAACTGTAAAAACATTGCCCTGAATATCGGCTCACTGTATGTTGCCTGGACACTGTAACTCCATGTCTTTGTAGGGGTATAACTGTACCTGTTGGTCTGATACGTGGAATCAACACCTAATGCGTTTAATACTTGATATAGGTGCACGTCTGAAGTACTAAGACTCTGGCTGGTGCTCTCACTATAACTGATGTCTCCCCTCAACGTGGCGTTACGCCCCTTACTGTTCAACTTGCGGTTCAACTGCAGCATACCGCCCACTGATTTGCTCTCGCTGTACGAAATGGAGTTGTTCGTCCTCGTGTTCACCATCAGACTGTCACCTGCCATTGTCGCTATTGCTGCATCTGACAATGGGTCTGACACATACTGATAGGGGTCTTCATTGTATGAACCACTATTCGACATCGACCTGCTGTCACTCTTTGAATATGTGAAGTTAGGACGGAACATAATATCGGTCATCGAATCGGGCTTCCACTCCAATCGCAAACGGGCATCCCAACTGTCTGAACGGGTGTAACTCTGACTAAGACTATTCGAGAATGACCCTGTCTGACTGACGAAATTTTCTGACGACTCTTCTGTTCTCACATTGCCGTCCTTATGATTCCACCTTACACTGCCGTCCAACGTCAACTTGTCATTGCCTGAATCGTAATTGAAATTGGCTCCTATCATCTTAGATGCGTTCAGTCCTTGATTGCCACCTCCGAAACGACCGCCTCCGCCGCCTCCAGGAAATCCCTTGTCATTGGTGTCGTTGGCATTTCCAAATAGCATTACTTTCGTCTTTTCCTTGAACAATCCTGCCATCAATCGTTCTGAATATCTGCTGTGGGTTCCTACTGACAAGTCAACATTACTCAAAAAACCTTTGTTCATGCCCTTCTTTATTCCAAAGTCAAGAACTGTCTGTTCATCTCCGTCATCTATACCCGTGATTTTCGCCAAGTCGCTCTTCTCATCGTAACTCTTCACCTTCTCTATTATGGATGTCGGCAGGTTCTTCAACGCTGTCTGGGTGTCGCCCGTCATAAACTCTTTTCCGTCAACAAGCACTTTCTTCACTTCCTTGCCGTTGATCTTGATAGTTCCATCATCATCAACCTGGGCACCTGGCAACTTTTTCACAAGTTCCTCAACAACAGAGCCTTCCGGTGTTCGATAGGCGCTTGCGTTATATACAAAAGTGTCTTCCACTACCGTCACTCTTGCTGCCTGTCCTAATATTGTGGCTTCTTTCAGCATTATGGCATCCCCGTTCATGGTTATCTTGCCTAATGCCACACTCATTCCTTCCTTAATTTTTACTTCCTTGAACATTGTCTTATAACCGACACTCGTGAATTTCAGTAAATATGTACCGTTGTCGGGAACTGCTATCTCAAACTCGCCGTATTCGTTACTTAGCGTTCCGTCAATATATGTACTGTCTTTCTGCAACAACTGCACAGTAACATCTACTACAGCGTCTTTATTGTCCCTATCTACAATGCGTCCAGAGATTTTTGCATCTTGCGCTGATATACCTATTGTTATCAGCACAAAACACATCAAGAGAAGTAATTTTTTCATTTTTTAAAATTTATTTTTATGCTTTATTGATTTAGACGATTTATTTACCTATTTGTTTAGTCCATTACAACGTAAAATTGTCAGAAAAGTTTTATTTATCGACATAAATCACTAATTTTGCATTTATTATAACGTTTTCACTCTGCCAACAACTCTTTCTTTGAGTGTTTTTTGACGGAGAATGATAGAATAAATCAACTGCATTCATAATTAATAACAGCATGAAACAGAAAATTATTATATCCAAATGCCTGAAAAATGAAATTTCCACGGCTATTGAGAACTGTGAGCACGATAGGATTTTTATCCTCGTTGATGAAATCACAGAAAAAAATTGCCTGCCGATTATCCGCAACTTGAACATTCCTTATTTGAAAGATGTCAAGGTAATAACAATTGGGGCTTCTGACAATCACAAGGACCTTGATTCGCTTTCACACGTTTGGAAGTCGCTCTGCGATAACGGTGCAACCCGCCATTCTTGTTTGCTCAACATCGGTGGGGGTATGGTAACCGACCTCGGTGGGTTCGCAGCTTCTACTTTCAAGCGTGGCATTAATTTCATCAATATCCCTACTACCTTACTCGCAATGGTGGATGCTTCTGTCGGTGGTAAGACGGGCATTAATTTCAATGGCCTCAAAAACGAGATTGGTGTGTTCAACGATGCTAAGACGGTGATTATCAACACGGAATTTCTCAAG
>JAJPYV010000315.1:0-1833 GCA_021204735.1 Prevotella sp. | reverse complement strand
TCGATGAGTCTGCACACCGACCATCCTCTACTTCATGGCTATGCTGTCGCCTTTGGTATCGTTTGCGAACTGTATCTCAGTTGTGTTAAGACTAATTTCCCAACTGACATCATGCGCCAGACTATCAATTATATCAAGGATACTTACGGCAGCTTCCAGTTCACTTGCAAGGACTACGATACTCTCATCGGTCTGATGAAGCATGATAAGAAGAACACTGCAGGCACGATAAACTTCACTCTCCTTAGTGGTATCGGTGATATAAAAATAAACCAGACGGCTTCAAAAGAGGAATTGATGGAGGCTCTCGACTTCCTGCGGGAGGGTGCTAATTAGTCTTCATTGCTTCCTTTTCTTCTCCATCTTAATCATAAGCAGTCCGATTGCTGTCCAGATAAGTTCTCTTATCCTTATGATTAACGCTACGAAGATGCCTACATTAGCGGACATCGCAAGACTTGCCGTGGACATCAGAAAGCCTCCCTCTCTACCGCCTAATTGCAATGGCATGAAAAACAATAGGTTGGCAAACAGACTGGTGAATGCGAGAATTAATATGCAGTGAATGAAGTTTACATGGGGCATCAACACTAACAGCACAAACATCACTTCCAACGCTGACACTATCCTGCACGACAGCTCCAACAACACGGCGGCGACAAATGATTTCCTGTTTTGCTTGTGCAATGCCGCTATCTGTCTGTCTATCGTGTCAAGTTGTTCCTTGTGCTTTTCAATAAACTTTTTCGCCCATTTCTTCACTCCCGGTATATGCCGTATCAAATTCATCGCCCTCACTGCCATGCCTTTCTCATAGCCTTTCATGAAAAACCAGATTCCAAGCACGCAAAACGCTCCTGCCAACGCCAATATTATACCGATGCCAAATGTAACTTTTTCGGTGAAGATAAATAGGAATATCGATAACAGCCAGAAAAGAAAATGACTGAATATGTGGGTCATGGCGTATAGTATCACGGATGATGATGCTCTCTCCGTACCGATTATAGGCGATAACGACATCACTCTGTATGGCTCGCCTCCCATCAGTCCGCCTGGCGTGGCATAGTTTAAGGCAAACCCTGATACGGTTATCTTATACAGCCATAGAAAGTTTACCTTTGTCTTTTTCTCCGCACCGCTGTTTATTATTATGTACCAGGTGGAGGTGTTGAAGATATATAGGAATGCCCACAACAACAAGACCGCAAAGAACCAGTAACCGGCATTCTTCAAACCGTTCCAGACTTCCTTGAAGTCAAGCTGCGTAATCATTACGATTAGCAAGACAATACCGAACACAAAAAATATGTTCTGATATTTCTTCTTCATTACTTATTGTTTTGTGGTATTTATGCCTCTTGCTCTGATTTATTATCCTGTACTTCTGTCTTTTTCTTCGGGAATGGTAGTCTCGGACGCTCGCCTTCTTCTTTCTTCTCATGATACAACTTCGGCAACGGGTCGGCAAGTGGCTCATCATAATTGGCTCTGTTGCGGAACACGTCTATGGCAAAGAATATTGCATGACGGAACGATTCTTCATCGGCTTGTCCTTTTCCTGCTATTTCGTATGCTGTACCATGCTCTGGCGACGTACGCACCAAAGGCAGCCCTGCTGTGTAGTTCACTCCGCTTCCTGTATCGAGTGCCTTGAATGGGGCAAGTCCTTGGTCGTGATACATCGCCAATACGCCATCGAATGATTCGTATGTGCCACGCCCGAAAAAGCCGTCTGCTGCAAACGGTCCGAATGCGTATATACCTGCGTCTGACAATTCTTTAATCGCCGGGATTATTATCTCTTGCTCCTCTGTCCCCAACAGGCCTCCG
>JAJPYV010000223.1 GCA_021204735.1 Prevotella sp. | reverse complement strand
TTTCGAAGGTCTTTGCCTTTGGATTGACCGACAGATAAATGCGGCACGCGGTGCGGACAAACCACTCGCTTGCAAGTGCAGAGAAATTAAGGTCGCAAGCAAAGGACCTTTGTTCATTTATATGCGGCAGGCATAGTGGGGAATACTTCGCGGCGTTTATCGGACACTTGGATAAGTTAAATCTCCAAATCCATCGTCCTCTCTTGCCGAAAAGAAACGGCAGGTTTGCCAACGGGAAAATCTTCGCGGGCAAGGACAAGTGCGGGGTTCCTTGCCGGAATAAGGACCTTGCCTTGCCGCTTTGTAGAGGAGAGAGAAATGAGGGAATGACCAGAGGTTCATCCCCCCTTCCAAAACGCTTGCGAGAATCGCTCCGCCACAAGTACCAAAAGGGAGTTGTCGCCAAAATGCGGCGGCATTAAGCAGACGATTTAGAAACCTTGCCGGCACGCCATCCCTCATGGTAGTGGATCTTGTGTCGATCCCGAATCTCTTTTTCCAAACGTTTAATCGGCAATAGATGCGGCGAATAGCTATCACCTTTATCACCCCTTTTGTAATCGGGCTAAGGTCTAATGCTCCGAAGTGCAGATACACCCCGGTTTCCACACCATAGACCAAATAGAGGGGAGCGTCTTTCCTTGTTACAACGATGTAGCTGTTGTAAAGCCCTCAACCAATTGCAGGGTTGCACCGCTCATACCAAGCGCGATGCCAAAACTACTGTAACTACATATTATTTCTTAATAAATTATGTAACTTTGCAAGCATAGAATCCGCATAAGATAAAAGAACTTACAAAGCTCAAGGTATAAATCAAATAGAGTTGTCAATAAAAGGATTAAACAATGGCAAAGAAAGAAGTGTATACAGACCTTTGGGTTCATGAATTGTTGAAAGAGGCAAACATAAAACTCACACCACAGGGGTGCAATATTAATGAGATAAATGAAGCCCTGAAAACGGCCTCAAAGTCGAAAACGGGCAATGCTGGCTACCCTGAATATTGTGGGGTGGTCAAGGATTTTGTTCTTGTAATAGAGGACAAAGCATCTTTGGATAAGCATGTATTATATACAACGGAAAATATCATTGACACAGAGAATGTCGCCGCCATTAAAGAGTATGCTGTAAATGGAGCATTGTACTATGGCCTACATATAATCCGGAATACGTCTTATAAAAAGGTGATATGTTTTGGAGTTTCCGGTAATGCCAAACGCCATAGAATTACGCCCCTTTTTATCAATGAACGCTGTGATTTGTATCCGCTTGATGATGTCGAGACATTTGTATCTTTCAGCGAAGAGAATATTCAGGAGTATTATCATAGTGAGGTCCTAAAAGAACCTACAGATGTAGAGAAAACGACAGAAGAAATATTGAAAGAAGCGGCTGAACTCCATGAATATTTGCGCACATATGGTCAGTTGACTACAGAACAAAAGCCTTTGATTGTGTCGGGAATAACTCTCGCCTTGCGTGAGATTAAGTACAATAATTTTTCCATCGAGTCTTTGAGCGGAGATTCAACTAAGACAGACGGTCAAAAAATTTATGACGCAATAAAAGCTAATCTGGATAGGGCCAATGTCTCGCCAGACACAAAAAAAGATAAAATCCTCAGCCAGTTTTCGGTTATCAAAGACACCCAAAAAATCAATGAGATAGAAGAGAAATTGGGGAAAACCCCATTGAGATATTATACGGAGTTTTTGTACAAAAGCATTTTCAAAAATCAAAAATACAAAAGTTCTGCAGAGGATTATCTTGGCAGGTTTTATGGGGAATTTATGTCTTACTCAGGTGGCGACGGGCAAACACTCGGGATAGTACTTACCCCAAAGCATATAACGGAACTTTTTTGTGAATTGGTTCAGCTTAAGTCCGATGATAAGGTATTTGACCCATGTTGTGGTACGGCCGGTTTCCTAATTGCAGCCATGCACAATATGATAAGTCAAGCCAAAGATGAAGAGGAGATAAGGCGGATAAAAGAGAAGCAATTGTTTGGCTTGGAGTTACAGACATATATGTATGTAATAGCAACGACAAATATGATTCTCCGAGGAGACGGCAATAGCAATCTCCGCAATGAAGACTTCTTGAAACAAAATCCGTATGAGTTACAAAAAGGGGGATATACGGTAGGAATGATGAATCCGCCCTATTCCCAGGGTACTAAGAATGACCCGGATCAATACGAAATTCATTTTACAGAACATTTGTTAGATTCGCTTACTAAGGGCGCCAGGGCAGCAGTTATCATCCCTCAATCATCAGTTACCGGCAAGACTAATGAAGAGAAACAGATAAAGGCCAATATCCTTAAGCATCACACGCTGGAGGGGGTAATCACATTGAACAAGGATACATTTTACCGTATCGGTACAAATCCGTGTATAGCAGTGTTTACGGCAGGCATTTCCCATGATAAAAACCACAAATGCAAGTTTATCAATTTTGAAGATGATGGTTATTCTGTCAGTAAACACATTGGGCTTGTAGAAACTCCAAGTGCAAAGGATAAACGTCAGCATCTGCTTGATGTCTGGTTCGGCAGGATTGAAGCCGAGACGAAATTCTGTGTTGAAACGACCGTTGAAGCGGAAGATGAATGGTTACACTCATTCTACTACTTCAATGACGAAATACCGACTGAAGAGGATTTTGAAAGGACCATGGCAGACTATCTGACATTTGAGTTTAATATGATAAGTCATGGTAAAGGTTATTTATTTGAAGAAGGGGGAAATTCAAATGGTATACTCTAACATACTAAAAACTATATCCTGGAAAGAATTCTTTTTAGAGGATGTTGTTACAATTGAAAATGGTAAACGATTAACAAAAGCAGACATGCAATTTGGAATAACTCCTTTTATTGGAGCTTCAGAAATGAATAACGGAATAACTGCTTTCACATCATCAATTAATGAAAGTTCAGATAGTAATGTATTGGGAGTTAATTATAACGGCAGTGTAGGTTTTTCTTTCTATCACCCTTATAAAGCGATGTTTTCTGACGATGTAAAACGTGTAAAATGGCGTGAAAAACAACGAAATAATAAATATACCTTATTGTTTTTATCTGTAATGATAAAACAACAAAAAATCAAATATGCTTACGGCTATAAATTTAATTCCAAACGTATGCAGAGACAAAAAATCCTATTGCCTATGAATCAAAATGACTCTGTAGATTGGGATTTTATGGAAGCATATATGAAAGAGATGGAGCTAAATATACTAAAACCCACCTTAGAAAAATTACGCAAACAGGTGATTTCCAATGATTTAGTACAGTGGGGGGGGAGAAGTAGCCGTGCATGGAAAGAATTTAACTTTGTAGATATATTCATCATAAAGAAAGGCTTTTATAACAAGAAACCTCCGTTCCATAGCGATGGGAATATTCCATTCGTGGGGGCATCTTATGCAAATAACGGAATAACTGGTTTTAGTACCATCGAAACTATAAATGCCAACTCAAAAGTCGGTTACGGAAAAAATGAACCATTGAAAAAGAAGTTATTTCTACCAAATGCTATTTGCGTGACTAACAATGGATCAGTAGGTTTTGCTTACTATCAGACGCACGAGTTCACGTGCAGTCACGATGTAAATCCATTATATCTCAAGGGTAGAGAACTTAACCGTCATATTGCCGTATTTCTAATAAGATGCATAGAGCAACAGCGGATTTGCTTCGCATATGCAAGGAAATGGAGACCTAAGAGAATGGTCAAATCTAAAATTCTTCTTCCCGTTACTAATGAAGGAATGCCCGACTGGGATTATATGGAAGCATTCACTATGGAAATTGAGAGTAAAATCCTTGCCTCTGTCATAAATTACTACCAAAAGCATATTTAACTATAACATCTTTTTCCACATCTGACTTTCGACATGATTGGCTCTCATGAGCAAGAGTATAGCCGCAGTCCGCACTGCCGCTCCTCACGTTCCCGAAAGATCTGACCGACGACAGAGGACGTGTCGCTGTCGGTAAGATATGCCGCGAGCAACTGTGCCTGTTTATGCTCGTATTGGGGCATACTTCTTCTTAGTTGTCCAAATGCCCAAAGGTTGAATTATCATAGTATTCCATTTACTTACGATGTCTACATGTCCAGGGTACAAACGCAAGCATAATTTTTAATTTATAATGCCGTATTGGATTGGAAAAGTTCAGTTTTCCCCTTTGGTCTGGCATTGATTTTACAAGCATCGTTTTGTGCTGATTTTAAGGCCATTTGTATCCCCGTTGTATCTCCGAAAGTGTAACACCTTGATTTTCAATGGTAATAAGAAGTTACATCAAACCACAACCGTAGTCGTAGCGGATGGTATGCTCCTTCGTTGTATCTCTTTCAATTCCTACATCAAACCACAACCTCTTTCACCGTCGCAGGCTCGATGATAGAGTTGTATCTCTTTCAATTCCTACATCAAACCACAACACGCGCAAGTGTTCGCGTTCTTAATGCCTAGTTGTATCTCTTTCAATTCCTACATCAAACCACAACAAGTAAACTACTCCGACGCGATAAAGCAGAGTTGTATCTCTTTCAATTCCTACATCAAACCACAACACGCCCGTGCAGGTGATGTGGGTATGGCCGGTTGTATCTCTTTCAATTCCTACATCAAACCACAACTTTGAGAGAGGAAGTACTTCTCCGCCACGGTTGTATCTCTTTCAATTCCTACATCAAACCACAACAGAATTCTGCCGTTTTCATTTCTTTTCATGTTGTATCTCTTTCAATTCCTACATCAAACCACAACTTTCTTTCGCGCCTTGCCCTTGCTCTTGTGTTGTATCTCTTTCAATTCCTACATCAAACCACAACCGCCGTCGATGGTTACAACGCTGTCGCCCGTTGTATCTCTTTCAATTCCTACATCAAACCACAACGTGAACCACCGCAGCCCGTAGCTCTTGTAGTTGTATCTCTTTCAATTCCTACATCAAACCACAACAAACCATCGGAGTATAGTATCTCCCGTATAGTTGTATCTCTTTCAATTCCTACATCAAACCACAAC
>JAJPYV010000393.1:2324-5058 GCA_021204735.1 Prevotella sp. | reverse complement strand
AACGGTGTGTTGGTTGAAAGTCAAGGGGCGGGGCAGAGCGTAGAACTGCAATGCCGTGAGATAGAGATTTACGGTCTTTGCGGTAACGATTACCCGATGCAGAAAAAGGGACAGAGTTATGAGTACATGCGTCAGTATGCGCACTTGCGTCTCCGTACCAATACCTTCGGTGCCGTGATGCGCATTCGTCATAATATGGCCATCGCCATTCACCAATATTTCCATGAGCATGGTTTCTTCTATTTTCACACACCACTAATCACGGCAAGCGACTGTGAGGGAGCAGGTCAGATGTTTCAGGTTACGACTAAAAATCTGTATGACTTGAAAAAGGATGCCGACGGGAAAATCACATACGATGATGATTTCTTCGGCAAGCAGACTTCCTTGACGGTGAGCGGACAGCTTGAGGGTGAACTTGGTGCTACGGCATTGGGTGCGATTTATACTTTCGGCCCTACGTTCCGTGCAGAGAACTCGAATACGCCGCGTCATTTGGCAGAGTTTTGGATGATTGAGCCTGAGATGGCGTTTTATGATCTTGATGACCTTATGGACTTGGAGGAAGATTTCATCAAGCATTGTGTTCAATGGGCTTTGGACAACTGTCAGGATGACCTTGAGTTCCTCAACAAGATGGTTGACAAGACGCTTATCGAGCGGTTGAAGTCGGTTGTTTCCGGCTCATTTGTTCGTCTTCCATACACGGAAGGTATAAAGATTCTTGAGGATGCTGTTGCGAAAGGTCACAAGTTTGAGTTCCCTGTAAGTTGGGGCATGGACCTTGCGAGTGAGCATGAGCGTTATCTCGTTGAGCAGCATTTCAAGAGACCGGTTATCATGACGGGTTATCCTAAAGAGATCAAGGCGTTCTACATGAAACTTGACGAGGGCGGCAAGACTGTTCAGGGTACTGACGTGCTATTCCCGCAAATAGGAGAGATTATCGGGGGCAGTGTCCGTGAGGAAGACTATGACAAGTTGAAGAACGAGATCAAGGAGCGTGACATCCCGATGAAGGATATGTGGTGGTATCTTGATACACGTAAGTACGGCTCATGTCCTCATGCAGGTTTCGGTCTCGGTTTTGAGCGTCTCATCCTCTTTGTTACTGGTATGCAGAACATCCGCGATGTGATACCGTTCCCACGCACACCGAAAAATGCTGAGTTCTAATAGTATTTGATTCATTTGAGACTTGAAATACAGTGAATATAGGCTTTATCTTTTCGTTTTTAGTATTCCGACGAAAAGATAAAGCTATTTTTTTAGGGAAAAATTGAAAACAAGGCCGCCCGTCATATTGTTGCTGACGGAGATTGTACCACCGTGAAGCAGTACGGTGTTCTTGACGATGGCGAGTCCGAGACCAGTGCCCCCCATTTTGCGACTGCGCCCTTTGTCAACACGGTAAAAGCGTTCAAAGAGACGTGGAAGGTGCTCATGAGGAACGCCAACGCCATTGTCGCTGAAAACAAAATGCCAGCAGTTGGTTTCTTCTGTAGCGGAAAGCGTTATAGTAGTACCCTCTCCGGCGTATGCAATTGCATTGTCAGTGAGGTTGCGGAAAATACTGTATAGAAGTGAATGATTGCCTCTCACGACAACATTTTCGGGCAGCAGGTTTTCGAATTTCATTTTGTGCTCGTAAATTTGAAGCGCAGTCTCTTTTGCGATGTCAGCAACCATCTTACTGATGTCAACAGTCTCAAAAGTCGCCAAATTAGGAGCGTCGTCAAGGCGGTTGAGGGTAGAGATGTCGGCAAGGAGAGAGGCAAGTCGTTGCGCCTGGGCGTAGCAACGTTGCAGGAACTGCTTTTTTGTAGTCTCGTTCATGTCAGGATTTTCGAGGATAGTCTCAAGATAGCCTTGAATGCTTGCGACGGGAGTTTTAAGCTCATGCGAGATATTCTGCGTCAACTGTCTTTTCAGTATGTTCTGCTCCTCCTTAGTCTTTTGCAACCGTTTGTAGATTTTGATGATACGCTCTGCAATCTCACCAAGTTCGTCACCGGGAAACTCTACAAGGTCTTCGGTATCGAGACTCTCGTTGTGGTCGGCACGACTGGCGAAAATGCGTAACTTGTTGATGTTGTCGCCCAGACGAGCAACAAACCGGTAAAGAGCGAGAATCAACAGCAGTATTGCAATGAGCGAGAACCAAAGGTAATTGCTGTCAGCTTTCAGCGTCTGAGCTAAACTGTCGTCGTATGGCAATGCGCTCCTTACTACAATCCCGTTTTTTGGGAAAAAAGTCGCGGAATAGAAATACACCTGGTCTGTGGTGGAACTATGACGACTGATGTCCGTGCCTGTTCCGTTTTTAATAGCCTCTGCCACCTCGTCACGACTAAGGTGGTTCTCCATAGAAGCGTAATCCTTGTAGATATTGTCATAAACAACGTTACCGAGAGTGTCGATAAGAGTTACACGCAGTCCTTCTATACGATGGTTTGCTACATAGGAATCAATAATATTCTCTGACCGTTCACCATTGTGTATAATATCCTCCATCAGGTTGGTGTTGTAATCCTGAAGTCGGATGTTCAGCATACCAATTTTGTACTCCTTTTCCCTGCTGTGCTGAAAAATAATGAATGCAACGGCAAAGATAAGGAATATGGATAAAACCGTGATGTAAAGGCGTGTACCTATCGACGTTCTTTTCATTGAAGTGTTTTTAAGCGTCAAAATAATATCCGAATCCCAACCTTGTTACGATGCATTTGGAAAA
>JAJPYV010000393.1:0-2224 GCA_021204735.1 Prevotella sp. | reverse complement strand
ACCTCACGGATGGAGAAAGGTTTTGAGATGTAATCGTCCGCCCCTAAGTTGAACCCTGTTATCAGGTCGTTTTCCGTGTCACGGGCAGTCAGGAATATAATCGGAATATCCTGTGTGGAGGCTTCTGCTTTCAGTTTTCTTGCCATTGCAAACCCCGACATGCCGTCCATCATCACGTCAAGAAGCAAAAGGTCGTAGTTGGCGATATCCATAGCCATGGCTTTTTCCGCAGAATTGGCTGTATCCACAATATAACCGTCAGTTTCAAGATTGAATTTCAAAATCTCGCATATATCCTCCTCGTCATCCACAACCAATATGCGGCAATTCCTATTCATAATTAATTCGTTTTTTTTGATAACTGTTGCAAAGTTAATAAAAGGCGTGTTCACATTTGTTGCAAAGACGTTACAATTCGGTTACGCTTAATTCATTGTCGTCGGTTTCAAGTTTTGGCAAAGGTCTGTTCTTATTTTCTTTCGCACCCATCTTCTTAAGATTGTTGGCTGAAGACAGGATACTCTGTTTACCATTCAACGACTTACCTGCGTCATCGTAAGACTTTTGTATACTGTCGATATTCTTACCTATTTTGTCAAATCGTTCACAGAACAGTCCTACACGGTCAACTATGGTGCTTGCCAAATCAAATACTTTTTCTTGATTATCAGTTTGTTGTTTTTGTGTCCATGCTATCTGCAAAAGACGGAGCAGGGAGAAAAGATTCTGTTCGCCTGTAATTATCACGTTTTTATCGAAAGCGTATTTCCAAAGCTCTATGTCTGCTGTTATCGCAAGTTGCATTGCTGCTTCCTGAGGAACGAACATAATCACGAAATCGAGAGTTGTTCTGCCTTCCATAGAATACTTGTTATAGTTCTTTGCGGCAAGTTCATCGATATGCTTGCGCACGCTTTTGACATGCTCTTTCAATGAGATATTGCGCTCTTCATCGTTATCTGCATTCACATAGTTTATGAAAGCTGTGAGGGAAGCCTTAGAATCTATAATCACATCTTTATTGTCAGGATAATGAAGTACCACATCGGGGCGCATCATATCGTTGGTATCGTCATTGCGGATAACCTTTCCGTTAGCGTCTCGCATGGTGTATTGCACGTCATATTCTATGCCTTTTGTAAAGCCGAACCTGTCGAGAAGGTCGTTGAGTTTCATTTCGCCGAAATCACCTTGTACTTTCGGGCCAGTTTGCAACGCTTTTGACAGTTTTTTTGCCTCATCCCCAAGGTTGGTGGTAATAGTTTGCATTTGTTTGAACTGTTCGCTAAGAGCTGTTGTGCTACGCATAAAGGAATCACGGTTGTCGTCCATTGATTTCTTCATCTCTCCCATGACGGCTTTCAAAGGTTCAATGATATTCCCCATTTGTGCGCGGTTTGTAGCATCAAGCTCCTCCGAACGCTTTTCCAATAGTTGTCTCGTGGTGGTGTTAAGCTGTTCTTGAAGAAGTTGCAGACGTTCAGCAAACTGCTTTTCGAGTAATTGTATGCGTTCCGTTTTTTCCTGTTCGTTGCGTTGGTTCAGTTCAGCAATGCGGTTAGAATACTGTGTCTCCTTTTCGTTCAACAGTTTTTCATGTTGCTCGTTTTTCTCATGCAGCAGTTTTTCGTATTGTTCTTTCTTATCGTTTAACAGTTTTTCATGTTGAGCATCCTTTTCGTTCAACAATTTCTCGTATTGGTTGTCTTTTTCAGTGAGTTGTTTTTCAAACAGCTCGTTCTTTTCAGCTAATTGTTTTTCAAATTGCCCATTTTTATCATTCAACTGCCTTTCAAATTGCTGTTGGTTTTCCTCTAACTTTTCGTTAAGCATTTCTATCTCACGTTGTTTTGCTGAAACATCATTAGATAGGGTGGAGTTACGCTCATTTGACTTTTTTGCATTCTGTTGATTTTTATAAATCAGAATGAATAAAGCGATAAGCAGTGCGATAATAATTAATAAAGTTGTTATGTCCATAGTTATTTGATTTGATTGTTTTTAATTTTTAGTTTTTAGAAGTTTCGGCAATACATTTAATCTGAGTCTTTGGCCAATTTACAAGGAACAGTTTTTCTGTTGCACGTGTAAAAGCGGTGTAAAGCCAATGGATGTAGTCGGGAGAGAGCATGTCATCGGTCATGTATCCTTGGTCAAGATAGATGTGTGCCCATTGCCCGCCCTGTGCCTTATGACATGTCACGGCGTATGCGTATTTTATCTG
>JAJPYV010000152.1 GCA_021204735.1 Prevotella sp. | reverse complement strand
CGGCGATGTCGAACCGGGCTGCGAGGTGATTGTGCCCGTCCGTCCGGCGAAACCGATCTCGAACATCGCAACATGGCTGTCCGGCATCTCGTCCTTGGGCACTGTTGCCGCCCTCATCATCACCGCGCTGAACTAACCTTTCCGGCGACAGACAAAGTTAAAACCGAGCGGCAAATATCCGATGTCCATTTTCTCGCTTAAAGACACGCGCAGCCGGATTGTGGTGAAGAATATTTTCTTCTCCGCCGTGCTGAAAGGCGTCGGGCTGCTTTGCTCGTTCCTCATTGTGCCTGTTACCATCGACTATCTTAATAGCGAGGTGTACGGCATCTGGCTGACGATGTCGTCGATTTTATATTGGTTTTCCTACTTTGATGTCGGGCTCGGCAACGGCATGCGCAACTATCTCTCCGGCGCGTTTTCGCTGGGCGATTACGCTTCGGCGCGGGCGTATATCAGCACCACATTCACTGCGCTGGCAGTAGTGGCGGCGGTTATCGGAATCATCGTTGTCGCTGCGGTAATGCTGCTCGATTTGAATGCTGTTTTCAACACGTCGAGCGTGGCAGGCGGCGACCTGCGCACGGCGATGCTGCTCGCGGTGGTGATGACGCTTCTGCTTTTTGTGGTGAAAAACATCGGTGTGGTTTATATCGCGATGCAAAGATATGCCGTCAATTCTTTGATTGTCGTGTCGGGCAACGTGATTGCGCTGGCGGTAATCTACGCGCTGACATTGTTCACCGAGGGCAATGTCGTGTATGTCGTCGCGGCGTTCACCATCACGCCCGTGCTGGTTTTCTTCATCTCCGCCGTGCCGCTGTTCGCGCGCCATCCTGAATTTCGCCCTTCGCTGCGTTTTTTCGACAAAAGCATTGCGCGGCGCGTCATCGGCAAAGGGCTCGGTTTTTTCTTAATTCAAATCACGAGCTGCCTCGTTATTTTCGGCGGCGCAAACATCTTCATCGCGCAGTATTGCGGGCCGGCGAACGTTACGGTTTACAACATTGCCTACAAGTATTTCCACCTTATCGCGATGGTGTATATAATCGTGCTCTCGCCGATGTGGAACGCTTACACCGACGCTTACGTGAAGGGCAATACGGACTGGATTCGGCGCACGTTTAACCGCACGCTCGCCATCTGGGGCGTTACCGTTGCGGCGGGTGCGGTAATGCTTGCCGTTTGCGGATATTTCTACCGTTTTTGGGTGGGCAACGCCGTCGCCATCCCTTTTGTCGTCTCGCTCGCGACACTCTTTTATGTTTGTTTTTACAACCTCAACACCTGCGTAACAATGTTGCTCAACGGGTTAAACAAAATACGTGTTCAGATTTACACTTCCGTCGTTTTCACCGCTGTTTTCCTCGCGTCTATGTTTGCCGGCAACCATAGGTTCGGCGTGGCGGGCATTGTGGCGGTGATGGCGGCATGTTATGCGGCGATGAGCCTCATTCATTGCTATCAATGCAGGCTCATAATCAACAAGAAAGCACAAGGAATATGGAACAAATGAAGACTGACGAAAACAGCGTTCAGATCCGCAAATCGAAGGAAATCGACGTGGTGGCGCTGCTGAAAAAAGTGTTAAAAGAAAAGCGGTTGCTCGCAATATTCTTCGCTGTCGGCGCCGTGCTGGGCATCATCGTGGCGCTTGCCATGCCGAAAGCATACACGTCGAATGTGGCACTCGCGCCGGAGAGTAATGACGAAGTGATGAAAAGCGGATTGTCGGACATCGCCTCGTCGTTCGGCGTGGATGTCGGCTCAATGCTCGGCAGCATGAACAGCGATGACGCGATTTACCCCGAAATCTACCCCGAAGTGTTTGCCTCGACCGATTTCATCATACCGTTGTTAGAGGTGCCCGTCAGAACAAAGGACAACCCCGCGCCGGTAACTTACAGAAAGCATCTTGAACAATTCAGCAGGCCGTTTTGGGACTATCTGAAAAGTTGGGTGAAAAAGCCTTTCCAGAAGAAAGACCTTCACGTCGAAGGCGGCGGTTGCGAAACGATAGTGCTCTCGCGCCACGAGGAGGAACTCATTGAGGGCGTGCGCGGGGCCATCAGTTGCATCATCAACAAAAAAACATCGATTATCAATATTTCCGTTACCGACCAAGACCCGCTTGTGGCGGCGATTTTGGCGGACACGCTTCAAGCGCGCTTGCAAGAGTATATCATCAATTACCGGACGAAAAAAGCGCAAAACGATTTCGCCTACTACAAGAAGATGACCGACGAGGCTGAAGCGCGTTACAAAGAGGCGCAACGGGCGTATTCGTCGTATGCCGACAGCCATCAGGAACTCGTACTCGAATCGTACAACCAAAGGCAGTCGTCGCTCGAAAATGACATGCAGTTGAAATACAACATCTACACCCAGTTGCTCCTGCAACGCCAGCGCGCCGAAGCGAAAATCCAGGAAGCTACGCCGGCGTTCGTGCTGCTCGAAAACGCGTATGTGTCGAATCAGGCGTCAAGCACGCCGCGCTCTTTGGTCGTGATTGTTTTCGTGTTCCTCGCCTGCTGCGCCGATGTGTTGTGGGTGCTGTGGCTGAGGCCGTTTTTCAAGAAATAAACTGCCGGCAAAATATCTTTTTTTGAAGGATGGTAAATTCCTTGCCATACGCGTTTGTCGCATTACTTTTAATCATTTGCTCCGTGCTGTGGCGGCGCGAAAAGGATGCCTCGCGCAAGAAGTTTTACACCATTGCCGCGGTGGCCGTTTCGGTGTTCTTTTTCTGCTTCAGAGGCTTCATTTCCAACGACTGGCAAATATATTGCCCGTTCTTCCAAACCGCTTCGTTCGACGACATTTACAGCTACTTTCACGGCGGCATCGGCATCCTCGAACCGGGCTACACCGCTTTGAACATGTTGGTGCGCCGCATTTATCCGAACTACCATTTCTTCACGTTCGTTGTCGGCATTCTCGACCTTGCGCTGATGCTTAATTTCGCGCGCCGCCGCGTGGACAACCTGCCGCTGTTCCTGCTGCTGTTTTTCGTGTTCGACGGCGTGCTGATTTTCTGCAACCTCATCCGCAATTTCATCTCGATTCTCATTTTCCTCAACGCGCTGCCTTTCCTCGAGCGCCGCAAGCCGTTGCCTTACTTCCTGCTTTGCCTGCTCGCGCTGAGCTTTCACATTTCGGCAATCTTCTATTTCCCAATCTATTTTTTCTTCCGCCGCTATCCGAACAAGTGGATTTTCCTCGCCGTTTTTCTCGTTTGCAACATCGTTTTCTTGTCGCGCATCTCCATCGTGGCGAGCATCGCTTCGCACTTGGACCTCACTCCGGTTTTGCAGAAAAAATTAACGTCTTACACCGAATATTTCGATTATTCGCGCGTCTTGTCAATAGGCTTTCTCGAACGTTTGATTACGGGCATCCTCGTCTTTTGTTTTTACGATAAAATGAAGGAAAAGCACGGCGGCAACGGCATCTACATCAACGCGATACTCGCTTTCTACATGTTCTACTACCTGCTCGGCGAATTTCAGGAAATGAGCAGCCGCTTGGCCAACCTTTTCGTCTATGGTTATTGGGTCGTTTGGATTGACCTCATCGACTGCTTCGCCGTGAGAAACAACCGCCGGCTGTTCATCGCCTTCGTCTTTATTTATTGCCTGTTAAGAATGTTGCTCGGTTACCGCAACCCCGTCTTCAGATACGAAAACGTGCTCTTCGGCAGCTCGACGTATCAAGAACGGATTTATTATAATCACAAAGTTTTCGAGGGGAATTAATGGCAAGCGCAAACAAAGAAAACAGCCGTTCGCAAGACAAAATTTCGGTCGTAACCGTGGTGTTCAACGACGTGAAAAACATCCGCCGCACAATCGAGAGCTGTCTCGCGCAAACGTGGCCGAACAAGGAATACATCATCATCGACGGCGGCAGCAACGACGGCACGCGCGACATCATTGCCGAATACGCCGGCCGCCTCGCTTATTGGGTGTCCGAACCCGACAACGGCATGTACGACGCACTCAACAAAGCCGCCGCGAAAGCCACCGGCGACTGGGTATCCGTGCTCAATTCCGGCGACGTTTTTTCAAACCCTCAAACGCTCGAAACAGTGCTTGCTTGCGACATCGGCAACGCTGATTTTGTTTACGGCAACGCCATTGAAGTGAGTTCTTCCGGAAGAATCCGCAAGCCCGCCGCGCCGCCCGAACGCATGGAATACACCCCCTCTTACCGGCACGGCGCATCGCTCGTCCGCCTCAGCGTGCAAAGGCGTTTTCCTTACGACCTGACCAAAACGAAACAGCTCGGATACGCGCTCGATTGGGAGATGATGCACCGCGCGTACAAGGCCGGTTGCCGCTTCCTGCGCGTTGACATCGACATCGAAGACTACGAGAAAGAGGGCATGTCGAACCACCCGTACCTCAACCAGTGGTACAATTATCTCGTCACTTCCAGCGGTCGGTTCAGCCTCCGCCATTTCCTTTTCTTCATAAAACAAATTGCGTGGCATGTCGTGAAAGACACCGCGCCGTACATCTGGCTGAAGAGACAATTAACGCGCCGCAAAGTTCAATGAAAAGCCTCGTCATCATTACAAACGTGCTGCCCTGGCCGCTCACGTCCGGCGGCAGTCAAGGCCAACACAGCATCATCGCCGAACTGCGCAAACGGTTCAAAATCACCATCCTTTTCACGCAAGACGGCAAGAACACGCTGCACGCCGCGTACGAGTTGCAGCAGCTGTGGCCTGATGTCCGGCTCGTGCCGTTCACCTATTTTCGCCAGATGCTTTACCCGCGCTTCGTCGCCGAAAAAATCATCCGCGCAATGAAGTTGAAATTCATGCCGAAAAGCCGGAAGTTTCAGCTCGAACGCGCCCTTAAACCTTATGGTATTTGCTTCACGCGAGACTTTGCCTCGTTCATTCGCCGCAACATCCGCCGCGCCAACGCCGACCTTGTCGAGGTGAATTTTTACCAGATGCTGCCCGTCGTCCGACTCTTGCCCGAAGGCCTGCCGCGCGTCTTCGTCCACCACGAGATCTGGCTCGGATACCCATCTGACGCTGCAGACGATCTACTATG
>JAJPYV010000419.1 GCA_021204735.1 Prevotella sp. | reverse complement strand
CGTTGCGTGGGGAGATAAGATAAGCTCCGTGAGTGTCGATAAGTGTGTCGCCCTCGACAAGGTTGCTTGAGGAGTTGGAACGCAGGTCATCGTCTGCAACTGCTGTCTTGCTGCCTGAGAAATTGCGTCTTACAACACTGTTGAAAAATACAGGGATGCCGCCTTTCTCACGAGTTTCGAGAGCGAAACGCCTAAGGTTATCGTCAAATGTCGATCCTGGGTCTGTGTGGCGTTTCTCACCTTCTTTTTCATCGTTATGACCGAACTGGATGAATACGTAGTCTCCCGGCTTAATTAAGTCGAGCACTTCCTGCCAATGACCCTCATCAATGAAACTCTTTGACGACCTGCCGTTAAGGGCGTGGTTGTCAACAACTACATCTTCCGTGAAGAAACTCTGGAGCATCATGCCCCAACCGCGTTCTTGCTTGTCATCGCTGATGTCCTTGTTAGCCATCGTGGAATCACCAATCATAAAGACTGTGATTTTGTTCTCCTGCTTGAATGCCGAGAAAAGCAACAAGAGAGCGGCAAATACTGATAATAAGATTGTCTTTTTCATTCTTGTCAATAATTTATATTTTTTGATATTAGATTTCTTCCTTAACTTTTTCTATCAGTTCTTCTTGAGGAATCAGCAACTGCTCGCCAGAAAGCATATCCTTGAGCATCACTTTGCCTTGTGAAAGCTCGTTCTCACCGATGATTGCCACGAAATGGATGCCTCGGTTGTTTGCGTATGTCATTTGTTTCTTGAGTTTTACGCTATCGGGATAAACTTCCGTGGTTATGCCGTTCTGTCGTGCCTTGGCTGCTAACGCCATAGAGCATGACAGTTCTTCTCCTCCGAAATTCAGGAATAGTAGATGTGCTCCTGCCGTTGTGTCCTTAGGGTAGAGGTCTAATGTGTTGAGTACATCAAAAATGCGGTCGGCTCCGAAGGAAATGCCCACACCGCTAAGTCCTGGCATGCCGAAAATACCTGTGAGATTGTCATAACGACCACCGCCTGTTATGCTACCGATTTGTACATCGAGAGCCTTAACCTCGAATATCGCACCTGTGTAGTAGTTCAAGCCTCGGGCTAAGGTAAGGTCAAATTGTACCTCGTTGTTTACACCGCTTGTTTCCAACATTCGTATGATTTTGCGAAGTTCCTCAACGCCAGTAAGTCCGATTTCGGAGTCTTTGAGCGTGTCGCAAATTACGTCGAATTTCTCCTCGTTTGTGCCTGACAGCATTATTATGGGTTGCAACTTATTGACTTGTTCAAGTGTGAGACCCTTTGCGAGAAGTTCCTCGTTAACGTTGTCGATACCTATCTTGTCGAGCTTGTCAATTGCTACGGTGATGTCAACGAGTTTATCAGGAGCTCCTATGTATTCTGCCAAACCTGAAAGTATTTTGCGGTTGTTGATTTTGATTTGTACTCTGATTCCGAAACGGGTGAATACAGTGTCTATGATTTGCACCAATTCCACCTCGTTGAGTAGGGAATCACTGCCTACAACATCAGCATCGCACTGATAGAACTCTCTGTAGCGTCCTTTCTGTGGTCGGTCGGCACGCCAAACTGGTTGTATCTGGTAGCGTCTGAAAGGCAGTTGCAACTCGTCTCTGTGCATCACCACATAACGTGCGAATGGTACGGTGAGATCGTATCTCAAACCTTTCTCGCACAATTTTGTGGACAGGTGCAGGGAGTCATGGGTAAGCAGTTCGTACTCGTCAATTTTCTGCAGGAAATCCCCGCTGTTTAATACTTTGAAGAGCAGTTTGTCACCCTCCTCGCCATACTTGCCTAATAGCGTCTGCAAGGTTTCCATGGCGGGCGTTTCTATTTGTCTGAAACCATATAGTTCGAATACTGAACGTATGGTATTGAATATGTAATTGCGCTTTGACATCTCCTCTGGGGAGAAATCACGCGTTCCTTTGGGTATTGTTGGACGAGACATTTCAAGTTAAAAGTTAAAAGTTAAAAGTTAAAAGTTCACTTTTGCTTGCGTTCTTTGCTTGCGTCTTGGGCTTGCGTTTTTTGCTTGCGTCTTTTGCTTGCGTCTTGCTATATACATTAATTTCTTTTTATTTCCTGACAATCGTCTGTTCACGGTCGGGACCGATGGAGATGATTTTAATTGGGGTTTCAAGTTCACCTTCGAGGAACTTTATGTAGTTGTTGAACTCTTGTGGAAATTCATCTTCCGAAGTGATATGGGTCATGTCGGTTTTCCAACCTTTCAGTTCTTTATATACTGGTTCAATATTTTGTTCAATATTATATGGAAAATCTTTCACTATCTGACCGTTATGCTTATATGCTACACATGCTTTTATGGTGTCGAAACCATCAAGTACGTCGCTCTTCATCATTATGAGTTGGGTAACGCCATTTACCATTATTGCATACCGCAGAGCCACGAGATCTATCCATCCACACCTGCGCTCCCTCCCTGTAACAGCTCCGTATTCGTGACCTAATTCGCGGATTAGGCTGCCTGTTGAATCAAACAGTTCAGTAGGGAATGGTCCTGCTCCTACACGTGTGCAATATGCTTTCATAATACCGTAAACCTCTCCAATCTTATTTGGTCCGATACCAAGTCCTATGCACGCCCCGGCGCATATCGTGTTGGAGGATGTTACGAATGGATAACTGCCGAAATCCACATCAAGCATTGTGCCTTGCGCTCCTTCACAGAGGATGGACATTCCAGATTTAAGTGCCTTGTTGATTAGATGCTCCGAATCGATTACGTGGAACTGGCGGATGTATTCTATTCCTTCCATCCATTTCTTCTCTGTTTCCGTAATGTCGTAGTCGGTATAGTTAAGTGATTTTAGGATATACTCATGGCGAGCTTTATGGGCGGCATATTTTTCATCGAAATTTTCGAAAATGTCTCCCACACGCAATCCGTTGCGGGATACCTTGTCGGTGTAAGTTGGACCGATACCCTTGCCTGTTGTTCCTACCTTGTTCTTGCCCTTCGCTGCCTCGTATGCGGCATCTAAAAGTCGGTGGGTCGGCATTATCAGGTGTGCTTTCTTTGAGATATACAGTCGGTCTTTCAGTGGGGTTCCACTCTTTTCCAAATCCTTTGCCTCATCCATAAAGAGGTCGGGGGCGATTACCACTCCGTTGCCTATAACGTTAATTTTCCCGCCCTGGAATATGCCAGAGGGAATGCTTCTGAGAACGAATTTCTTGCCATCGAATTCGAGCGTATGTCCTGCATTGGGACCGCCCTGAAAGCGGGCCACGATGTCGTAATTGGGGGTGAGCACGTCAACTACCTTTCCTTTGCCCTCGTCGCCCCATTGCAAACCGAGCAATACGTCAACTTTGCCTTGTTTCATTTTTTCTTGTATGTTGTTTCAACTTTGTTTTTAGCATTTTGCTTCTTTTTCTGGCGTGTCTGTATGGCGAGACATGTGCTGCACACTCCATACACAAAAAGAGTGAAGCCTTCATAGTGAAATCTTTTGAAATGGGTGCCCTCAATTGCTTTCACTATTTCTGGTACGTCTAAGGCCTGCTCTTTGCCGCATATTGTGCATATCCTTATGCAACGGTTGTTTGTATGGCACGCCTCATAGCGGATACCTTCATCAAGATGATGATAAACCACTATTTTGAGTTTTATGAAAAGTTTCAGGGTGTTATATAATGTGGCACGACTGATTGGAAAATGTTTACTTGCTAATTTGTCGCTTAAATCCTGAATCGAAAAATATGACTTGAATTTATATACGGTTTCTAAAATCGCAAAGCGCTCCGGGGTTTTGCGACAATTGTTTTGTAACAGATAATTGGTCAATATCTGCCGAGCCACGTCATCGGAATTATTCTTCATAATTCATATAACTCTGATTCCGTTTACAAAATTACAACAAATATTTCATTTATATGTATTACCGTCTCTAAAAATATCTAAATGAAACTTTTATCCGTTCTTCGCATTTGCCTTTGCCTGGAACTTCTCTGATGAAATCACAAATCGCTCATGGGTGCCACTGCCAATCAGTCCGCATTCGTCATATACTTTTACGTTGAATTTCAACTTCCTCCCGTCAACTTCTGTCAATTCGGTCTCGCATTTCACTTTCATGCCAAGTGGAGTGGGGGCAACGTGGTCAACGTTCAGGTTAGTGCCTACTGTGCCTTGGCCTTCCTCAAGTTCCGACTGTACGCTTTTCCATGCTGTCTCTTCTATTAGAGCTATCATTGCGGGCGTGGCAAGTACTTTCAGCGTGCCGCTTTTCATCACTTCTGCTGTCTTGTCTTCGGTAACAGTCATTTCCAAAGTGTTTTTAATTCCTTTTTCCATGTTTATCCTTATTTTATGTTATTTAATGTCATGTTATTTCTTGCAAACTTACTTATTAATTTTGAATTATGCTGTTCATTAGTCTGTGAAAATCATGGCAATCTTAAACATTTGGGCTTTTATTGGTGTCTAAATACACGATTTAGAGTTTTTTATACTACCTTTGCATGTAAAATAAAACACCTTTTATTAGATGAAATTCAGGTTATTGTTTTTGATTGTTTTATTGGGATTTGTATGCTCTACTTGGAGTCAAGGAAGGGGCTGGCGTTATAGAAATCGTAAACCAATTGAAAAGGATACGGTGATGAATGTAGCTTACGTCGACTCGCTTGTCAAATATCGTGAAATGTTGGATTCTCTGAAACGCATAAATGATTCGTTGGGTGTGAAGCAGGATAATGATGCCCGTTTTTTTAGAATTTTCACTCCACTAACTTATTATAATACTGTTACTACGAATATTCTTAGATTAGACTGTGGCAATGATGATGATGTAAATAATGCTATCGACAAGTCGTTAATGACAATGTACGTTAGGCATCCTGAATATGTGAAAACCACTGAAAGTGAATTAGTTGATTCAAGGTCTTTGCAACAGAATATATCTTCTCCGATACATCATAAGGTAAAGTTTTCAGAGGAGGAGACTTTTGTGCCTGACGTGCCTTTAGATAATTCTATAGAAATTGATGTGAGAAGACCTAATTTCTGGACTGTTTCAGGTGAATACTATTTGCAGTTTCTTCAGAACTATATTTCGGGTAATTGGTATAAGGGTGGTGAGAGTAACTATTCTATGTTAGCGAGTGCTGTGTTGCAGGCCGACTACAATAATAAGCAGAAAGTGAAGTTCGAGAATAAGTTGGAGTTGAAACTTGGTTTCCAGACTTCCCGCGGTGATACTTTGCATAGTTTCACCACTTCCGATGACCTTATTAGATATACGGGAAAATTCAGTTTGCAGGCCACTAAAAACTGGTATTACACTTTGCAGGCGATTGCTTACACGCAGTTTATGCGTGGTTTCAAGAGCAATGACCCTCTTGTTTATTCTGACATTATGTCGCCTTTCAACCTCAACCTGTCGTTGGGTATGAGTTACAACGTAAGTGCTTTCCATGGCAAACTAACGGGTTCGGTGAATCTTTCTCCGTTGGCAATGAACTTAAAGTATGTCGGGAGAGAGGCTCTCATTACGAGAAACGGTCTTGATGAGGGTGAACATACCTTGGTTGATTATGGTTCCGGTTGTACCGTTGAACTTACTTGGGCGTTCTCGGATTTCATAAAGTGGCAGACCCGCCTATATGGTTACACCACATACTCACGTGCTGAAATTGAATGGGAGAATACTTTTGTTCTGCAATTCAATAAATATATCTCTACTAACATATTCATTTATCCCCGTTTTGATGACAGTACATCACGTGATGACCATCATGGCTATTGGCAGTTTAAGGAATATGTGTCGTTAGGTTTTTCGTACTCGTTTTAAATTAAAAAATTAATAAAACAATGAAGCCCATCCAATCGGACGGGCTTCATTGTTGTTATAATGAATAGTTCAATTATCCGTTAACTTTCTTCATGTGAGCGATAAGGTCGAGAACCTTGCAAGAATAACCGATTTCGTTGTCATACCAAGCGATAACCTTAACGAAAGTGTCAGTCAATGCGATACCAGCCTTTGCATCGAAGATTGATGTGCGTGGGTCGCCGAGAAAGTCTGAAGAAACAACAGCCTCGTCTGTGTATCCTAATACACCCTTCAATTCACCCTCTGAAGCCTCTTTCATTGCATTGCAAATCTCAGCGTATGTTGCAGGTTTTGCAAGGTTAACTGTAAGGTCAACAACAGAAACGTCCAAAGTAGGAACACGCATTGACATACCTGTCAACTTGCCGTTCAGTTCAGGAATTACCTTACCTACAGCCTTTGCTGCACCTGTTGATGATGGGATGATGTTGCCTGAAGCAGCACGACCACCACGCCAATCCTTCATTGAAGGACCATCAACAGTTTTCTGTGTAGCTGTTGTAGAGTGAACAGTTGTCATCAAACCGTCAGTAATACCAAACTTATCGTTCAATACCTTTGCGATAGGTGCCAAACAGTTGGTTGTGCAAGATGCGTTGGAAACGAACTGTGTTCCCTTCTCATACTTGTCAAAGTTTACACCGCATACGAACATTGGCGTTGCGTCCTTTGAAGGTGCTGACATAACTACGTATTTTGCTCCAGCGTCGATGTGTGCCTGGGCCTTTTCCTGTGTCAGGAACAAACCTGTGGATTCTACTACATACTCTGCCTCAACTTCATTCCATTTCAAATCAGCAGGATTGCGCTCTGCTGTTACGCGGATTGACTTTCCGTTTACAATCAGCTTACTGTTCTCAACATCTGCCTCAATTGTTCCCTGAAACGTTCCGTGCATTGTATCATACTTAAGCATATATGCCAAGTAGTCTACTGAGCACAGGTCATTGATACCTACTACTTCAATGTCGTCACGGGTCAGAGCTGCACGAAATACAAAGCGGCCGATACGACCAAAACCGTTAATACCAATCTTAATCATCTTTTTCTTATTTTAAAGTGTTAAAATATCCTTACATTTACCTAATCACCTATCAAATACCGTCTGAAAATGCACTGAATAATTGAAAAACAGACATTTAACGGCATTTTCTCCTTTTTTCGAGTGCAAAGTTACAAAAAATATTTTATATTTGCATTGGATTTTTCATTAAATAATTAAAAATATTAGCTTTTGGTCAAATTTATCAACTAATTTATGAGTTTTGGAATCAATGTTAACGCATTCGACATGGCTTGCGGTGTTAGCATTGGCGGTGCCTTGGGCAAAATAGTTTCTTCGATAGTCAACGACATCATCATGCCGCCTATCGGATGGCTTATTGGTGGTGTTAATTTCACTGACCTTAAGATTGACCTCCCTGCAAAACACATGGGAGAAATAGAATTGGAGCCGACATCCATTAATTATGGTAATTTTATCCAGACGGCCTTCGATTTCCTCATTATCGCTTTCTGCGTTTTCCTTATCGTTAAAGGCATCAACAAGTTGACTAAGAAAAAGGAACAACAGGCTACGCCTCCTGCTCCTCCAGCACCTCCAGCACCTTCAAAAGAGGAAGTTCTTCTTACAGAGATACGAGATTTATTGAAAGAGAAGAAGTAATATATTACCGTACAAAAGAAATAATAACCGTAGGGCATTCGTCTTACGGTTATTATTTTGTGTGTAGGTTAATCATGGCATCGGATGTAGGCCTTCCCATTTCACGTTCCATGTCCCGTCGTGCGGGAATCCTGGGTTGTTTTCAGTGCAACCATCCCATCCTGCACACATCATGGCAATTGCTGTCAGCAGTCCGCCATTGCCTGGCAGATAGATACGCAAACGGTCATCCTGATAGTTATGTCCGTTAATCAAATAAGTATTGGTTCGTTTATTCATCAGTAGCGCGCCGACAGCTTTGTCGGGTTCTTCCAAACGGGCAGCATTCATTGCTGTCATAGGGTAATCCCAGCCCCAGGTCTCATCCCAATTCCAATTGTCCCAAATCCATGCCAATGTATTGCTCATGTAATCTGCTCTAATCAGGTTGTTCATCGGGAGTATTCCAACAGAACCGAGAACTGCCATGTGGTCTGATGTGAAACGAATGTCGGTATATGTGTCCGTCGCTGTTTCTGCTGCTAAATAGAGCTTGTCATCGTTGTATGCCAATGGCGATAGTTTAGCAATTAACTCATCCCATTGTGGGTTGCGTTGTAAACCTCTACGCTCACGCCATTGTTGTGCCACTTGCATAGCAAAATGCCAATATGAGAGTTCGAATGGAGGATTTACCGTTTCTGCTGCCCGTAATGTCTCTTGAGCCGGTATTGCTCCTTTTAGCACGTAACGCCCGTTAATCGAGTCGTATGTGGCGAATGAGTACATAAATTCTGCCGTCTTCTCAACCAAATCACCGTATTTATCCAAAATACTCTTGTCATTTGGGGCATCACGATAAAGGAGTTCTGCTAAATATATCAAATGAGGCTGTTGCCAAATCAAGAAACTTCCCACACTTGATGGCGCTTCAGTTCCACTTGGGTCGGTCATCTTCATCCACCTTATTCCGTCAAATCCTTGTCGTTGGGCTATTTCCCGTGCCACTGGTTCTACCGAATGATACCAGTCAAGTGTGCGGTCGAGTTTTTCGGGATGATTCCACAATGCGAAATGTGCCTGATGCCACCATATCATTTCCAAATGAAACTTTCCGAACCATGAATTGTAAGTAAGACCTGTTTCCTGTGGTGGTGTACTGCCTGCGCATTGGATAGCCAACAGATATTGACTTAACACAACACGGCGTTCCAATTCCTTGGCACGTGGGTCAGTGCAGTCAGAGAAATCCACTGCCGCTCCATTAGTCCAATAAGCATTCCAATATGATGAAGCTGCCTTTTTAGTATCTTCCACACTAATGTTTGCTGTTTGCTTGTTGTCAGGCGTAAAGATACATGTAAATGCAAACTTGTCATTTTGCGGAGTTAGCACGAAATAGTTAGCACTTTTCTCTGTCAGTTTGGCTTCGCCTTCCCACCTAATTGTAACATAATAGGTTGTGGCATCAAGAGTCCTTTGCAAAACGGCATATTTATCACCCTGACTTACTATTGTAGTAGAGTGCTTATCGTTGGCATTCCAGTTGCATGCATCATCACTGTGTCCTCCAGTAGGATAGGGGAAGCGGAAACAGATACCAGTATGGGCTTTCGACTCAATTTCTGCTGCCACCATATCGTATTGTGGATGGCACCATGTCTTTACTTCATATCTGTTCCCACTATAAGTGAAATTGCTGTTAATCTCGCCATTCCACATATCCAATTCTTGTTGAATTTCTGTGATCTGGTCGGGCGTTGCATTGTCACCGAGTTCAAATCCAATTATTCCTAAGTGCAGGCGGTGTGGATTGGCACGATACCAGTCGGATGCGTCTTTCGCACGTCCTGGTTCTTTGATTTGGGCGGAATAGAGTTCTTTATGTCCATGTCCGAAATCATATTCTTTCAAAGATTCCTCTGGTTTAAGGTTCTCTGGATTGTCGAAACTGTGCCAGCCCCACTGACTTTGTGTGCCTAATGGCACGCCCAATTTATATGTATCAGGGAATGTCTGCAAACCTGTGGCATCCACAGTGAAAGCAAATTCTCCATTGCCTACTGACACTGACGATAGTGAGTCGATTGCCGTTACATGTGGGTTGTTTCGGCTTACGAGAGCATAACGGTCGATTTTGCTCTCTTGTGCTGATATGAAACCGATATTGCAGCAAGCTGCCAATATTGCCAAACTTATAAAAAACCTATTCTTCATAATCAAAGTATTTATTTCTTCACTACAATCTTGTCGTACTGATCGTCTGCCCTGATTTCAGTATATTTCGGTGCGTCAATCATCTCGATAAGAGCACGCAGCACTGGTCCTTCACCCATCGGACCATTTATCTCTGTGGGTCGGTTATAGTAATATGTTTCTGATGGTGATATGCCTGTTCCTACACAGATTGCTGTAATATCTCCGTCGTCACTGATTTTCGTTAATAGTCCTTTCAATCCTTGGTCGGCTACATAGATGAAGTCTTGACTCAGCCATCCTTCTTTCACGCCTTTTGCCATTCCGAATACGAACATGGCTGTGCCTGTTACCTCTTCATACGAATCTACTTTGTCCAACACCTGGTGCCACAGTCCGTTAGCTCCTTGGTAATGTGCCACGCCTCTTGCCTGTTGTTTGAAGTTTTCTATGATAGCATCTCTCATCGGATGGTCTTTCGGCATCCTGCTCAACAGGTCAGCCTGTGCCATGAATACCCAACCGTTTGCTCTACTCCAGTGGGCTACACCGTTCTCCTGTGTGTCGGTGTGGTAGCAATGGTAATAAAGTTGCTTTTCTGGGCACCATAGGTATTTTGTATAACTCAATATCTGGTTTGCCGCATCATCAAAATAACTGTTGTCGCCGGTAAATTCTCCCATACGTGAAAGGAACGAGATTGCCATGAATGCATCGTCAGCCCAAATTGTGTTTACATGTGGCCACAGGCGTGCGATTGTTCCGTCTTCTAATCGTGGTTCGGCATACAATAGGTGCTCGTTAGTCTTGTTGATGTAGTCTAAGAAGGAGTCGTCAGGATATTTCTTTTGCAATTCAATCAGGCTCGCGCCCATCGGTCCATTGTCGTCTAACCTCTTGCCTCTGAATATCATGTGCCAACTGTGTCCAGGTACGGCTCTCCATCCGCCTGCGGCATACGATTCATCAAACTGTCTTTTGAAATATTCCAAGTTTCCCTCGTTGAATACGAAGTTCATATTCTTTAATACGTATTCGTCGTATTTCTTATCGCCCGTCTTGTCCGACAGTTCCATCAGTGCGATATTCGTAACACCATTGGTGTAGTGCCAGTCGGTGTATATGGAGTTCACTACCATGTCCATTGTGAATGGCGCATCTTTCAGCGATGTGTATATCTCGCCTGTCTTCTTGTCCTTGAAGTCGTAAGTCGTACTTGCCAATATGCGGTCAGCAATCTTTATTGCTGCTTCTTGGGCTGTCATACTCGTTTGCGCTGATATGCTCATAGCGACAAACAGGAACACTATTGATAAATATGTCTTTTTCATAAATGTAAAATTATTGAATTATGATTATCTCGAAATGTTGTTGCAGTAGTTTGTAGTGATGTCTTTACCGTCTTTGGATACTATCTGTACATTCTTCAACGATATGTCGTCACTGTAAATGAACTCACCACCAAGATCGCTGGTTACGTAGATGTTCTCCAACTGGATGTTCTTTATAGGCATTTCAGGCAGTCCGTTGAAATACAGTGCCCTGCGAGCGTTGGAGCATGTAAGGTTACTGATGAAGATGTTGCGGAAACATGGGGTAGTGATGTCAACTGGTTCTGGAGCTACCTCGGCAGGTACCGTCTCACCGCTCTCCAATACTTCTATCGCTGACTTGCCGCCGTAATACAAATTGAAGTTGATTGGCTCTGTCGGGATGTTTATCATCGAGATGTTGTCTACCCAAATGTTCTCTACTATTCCGCCTCTGCCTCTCGTACTCTTGAAACGCAATCCTACGTCTGTGCCGAGGAATTGGCATTTGCTTACTGATATGTTGCGTACACCGCCGCTCATCTCACTGCCAACCACAAATCCTCCATGACCAGCGTAAACTGTACAGCCGTTTACTATTACGTTCTCACATGGTATTCCACGCTTTATTCCGTCCTCGTCTTTTCCGCTCTTTATGCAGATACCGTCATCTCCTACATCAAACGATGAGTTTACTATCAATGCGTTCTTGCACGATTCCAAATCTATTCCATCTCCATTCTGTGCGTAACTCGGATTGCGCACTTGCACGCCGTCTACAATTACGTTCTCGCACATCAGAGGATGGAGATTCCATGCCGGGGAGTTCTGGAATATAACGCCTTGCAGTAATACGTTTTTGCAGGATATCAGACTAATCATCACAGGGCGCAGGAACGGTTTGATGCTCTGCCATTCTTCTTCTGTTTGTAGGTTCTGTGGTACGTTCATGTTACTCAAACTGTCGCCACGCAATGTCTCTGCATGTGGAAACCAGTAGTCGTTGCGCTTGAACACACCGCCATGGGATGTCATACTCTTCCACTGACTGTCTGTAACTTTCCCTCTTTTCAATGGGCGCCATGCCTGGCCGTTTCCGTCAATCGCTCCTTGTCCAGTTATTGCCACATTGGTAAGATCATTTCCAGAGATAGGTGATTGGCAACGTCTTGTGTCAAGACCTTCAAAGGTGGTGTTTACCAAAGGATACATGTCTACATCAGGCGAGAACAGTATCACTGCGCCTTTCTCCAAATGGAGGTCGATGTTGCTTTTCAATACAATTGGACCAGTGAACCAGATGCCTGTAGGAACGATAAGGTGTCCACCGCCTTGCTCTGCCAATGCGTCTATTGCCTTGGAAAAAGCTTCTGTACATAGTTCTGTTCCTGTTCCTACTGCTCCGTAGTCTGTCAGCATTACCTTGCGGTCTGGAAACTCAGGTGCGTTTACTTGTGGCATCTCAAAAGGTAAGTTCTCATACATTTCACTGTATTTGTAACCATTCGTCTGTGCCTGTATTGAAATGCTCCCAATGAGTAGGGATAACAGGATGAAAGATAGTTTTTTCATTTTGTAGCTGTTTTATTATGGATTTATATTATTCATCGGAATGAGTTGCACTGGTCCTAACAGTCCGCTTTCCATGGGTTGCCAGTTGGCATATGTGCCTTTTGAATAGTCCAATTTCACGATGTTTATCTCCTTGAACTTGCGCCATGGTATTTCTTGTCTGTCCATCTCGGCTATGCGGTTGGCTGGCAGGTTGGTAACTTCTATCTCTATTGTGTTTTCACCTTCATGCAGATAGTCGCCCACGTAGCAGTTGTATGGCACTGCCCATAATGTGCCTACTTCCTCTCCGTTGATTCTCACTTTCGCACTCTCTCTCACGTCACCCAATGAAAGCAACCATTCATCAGCTTGTTCGTGTAGGAAGAAAGAGGTGGAATAACGAGCCGTTCCCATAGTGTTTTTTGTGTTTTCTCCAGACAGTTCCGTCCAACTTCCAAGACTTACCTTTTCGGGTGTTCCTGTAACTTGAGGGGTGCTCTCAATAAAATGGAAATCCCAGTCATTATCTATTGCAATTGTATAATCGTCAGGCTCATAAAATTTATAAGCATCATATTGAACATCCTCGTTTGTGTATGTTCTCAAGATAGCCGATTCGCCTGAATGCAACTGCAAATAGACTTCTGTCCTGTTGTCAACAGTTCTTACAGGGATTTTACCGCTTTTTCCGTTCATAGGATTATAAAGCACGACTGACATTGCATTTTTTGCCAATTCAATCCAATCGTCTGTATCGGTGGATGTTAATGCGGAGATGAAATAATGGAATCCGTTGTCGTTTGTGCGTCGGATGTAACTCAGTCCGTGGTCTTTTTTCAGTGTTTCTGCTGCCACTCCTGTTTGTGCCAATGTCTTGTCGTAGTCTGTTCCGAATAAGATGTTTGGGTTGTTCTTCAACTTGTCAAGCAGTGGTGCGAAATCTTCTCTCCGTTTTTCAAGTTCTTCTAATCCTGGAACATCCTCTGGGTATTGATCGAGGAATACTATGGTTGCCCCGTTATCAGCCAACTCTAAAAGTTTTCTCAAAGTCTTCTCTGGCATCAGTTTCGCTCCCGGTACTATTATCGCCTTGTATTTTGCTCCTCCAGGCGTGAGCAGCTCGTTGTCTTTCACAGAAGTTTCTCCAATGTACTTGTCGGAGATATAATCCACGTCATATCCTGCAGTTTCTATTCGCTGCACAGCTTCTATGAATCGTGGTGCTCGTTCACCCATCTTGTGGATGTCGAACATCAGAAACCTACCACCTTGCTCATACCAGATGTCGTAAATCGGCAAATAGAGTAGGAAGTCGTTGTCTGGTTTGCCATATTGCAGAAAACTCTGGCATTTTGTGATATAGTCGTAGAATGATGGTACGGCTTTCCAGAAGGGGTTTGTCATACTCATGTCTATGGATGCGTAGAATTTCCATCCTGGCCATGGGTCGTCTTTCGGAGAATATGTCGTTCCGTGAAAAAATACGTGGTTCACGCCTGATACGAACATCAGGTCTAAGTCGGGCTTGCATTGTGACAGGGATGTTCTGAAATGTTCGGTCAGCCACGTGAATGTCTCTGATGAGGTGTAAGTTTTCCCTGTTATGTGGGCAGCTGATGATGCGTATTTCAGCATCGAGAGATCAGAGAAGTTTGCGCGTGTCAGTGAGTCTTTTCTCAATCCTTTAATTCCAAAGTCTGACAGTCCGAAACCTTCGCATTCGGGCACATCTACTGTTGCGTAGAGGTCTATCAGGTTGCCAGGTGATCCATGGGCTTGGTTTCTTGTGCCTGACCCTCGTTTGTGTGCCCATTCTGTCCACTGTTTGGTGAAGTTCTCCAACAGCATGTCAGATAGTGTCTCTCTATAATCTGAAATAACTCTTGCCTGGAACATCCTCTGGGTATTGATCGAGGAATACTATGGTTGCCCCGTTATCAGCCAACTCTAAAAGTTTTCTCAAAGTCTTCTCTGGCATCAGTTTCGCTCCCGGTACTATTATCGCCTTGTATTTTGCTCCTCCAGGCGTGAGCAGCTCGTTGTCTTTCACAGAAGTTTCTCCAATGTACTTGTCGGAGATATAATCCACGTCATATCCTGCAGTTTCTATTCGCTGCACAGCTTCTATGAATCGTGGTGCTCGTTCACCCATCTTGTGGATGTCGAACATCAGAAACCTACCACCTTGCTCATACCAGATGTCGTAAATCGGCAAATAGAGTAGGAAGTCGTTGTCTGGTTTGCCATATTGCAGAAAACTCTGGCATTTTGTGATATAGTCGTAGAATGATGGTACGGCTTTCCAGAAGGGGTTTGTCATACTCATGTCTATGGATGCGTAGAATTTCCATCCTGGCCATGGGTCGTCTTTCGGAGAATATGTCGTTCCGTGAAAAAATACGTGGTTCACGCCTGATACGAACATCAGGTCTAAGTCGGGCTTGCATTGTGACAGGGATGTTCTGAAATGTTCGGTCAGCCACGTGAATGTCTCTGATGAGGTGTAAGTTTTCCCTGTTATGTGGGCAGCTGATGATGCGTATTTCAGCATCGAGAGATCAGAGAAGTTTGCGCGTGTCAGTGAGTCTTTTCTCAATCCTTTAATTCCAAAGTCTGACAGTCCGAAACCTTCGCATTCGGGCACATCTACTGTTGCGTAGAGGTCTATCAGGTTGCCAGGTGATCCATGGGCTTGGTTTCTTGTGCCTGACCCTCGTTTGTGTGCCCATTCTGTCCACTGTTTGGTGAAGTTCTCCAACAGCATGTCAGATAGTGTCTCTCTATAATCTGAAATAACTCTTGCTGTGGTATCATCACGGCCTTCTGATAAAAACTGTGGCAGATAGTTCTCTAATTTGTATCCTCGTAGTATTTCAAACTCATCGAAAAGGCCCTCAGTCCAGTCGGCTTCGTAAACTTCGTAAGAGTCGTTGAAAAACAGGTGTGGTGGTGTTGTGCTCGTATTATCGAATACTTTGTCAAATCCTTGCAGATAGTTTTTCACTGCCCGTTTTGAGAAATGGTCAATCACGAGACCTTCTCCGCCAGGGGCTGCCCGCTTCACAGCCTGCAATGTCTTTCCGCAGAATGCTGCAATCAGATGCCAGTTGCCTTTTGGGGCTTTCCATGTAAGTTCTCCGTCTTTAACTAATGATGTCAGGTCGATTATATCTCCTTTCTCAGAGTATGCCATCAGTCGCTCCAACTTTGCGTAATTCTTTTGTTTTTCATCAGTTACATCAATTGGTTGAACTGTTTTTTTGCCTCCTTTGACATCATATTCTGAAATAACGAGTTTGCATGCCGCGTCTTCTGTCGTTACATTTGGTCCTCCGAATGGCCACCCTGTTCCTGTGTTCATGTCAATCTGCATACCGTTTTTCTTTGCTTGCTCCACGGTATAGTGGTACATGTTCATCCAGCGTTCAGAAAGGAAAGGTATCTCGTTTTTGTCATTCCCTTGCACGCCGTATATAGGGGTAATCTCCATGGTTCCCATTCCAGCCTTGCCGTATTCACCTAAGTTGTACGCAAGGTTCAGCGAGTCTAAGGCACTGCCCATCAGCCACCAGCGTGATCCTGGCTTCATCTCAGTGTTTACCGACGGCCATTCTGCCTGTTGTGCCGACAATGCTAATGGGGTGGGGAGCAACGTGCAACAGATAATCAGTATCTTTGTGAATTTTTTCATAAGATTATTCTAAGGTTGTATTGAAATAAATGTCTTATAATAATAATTCTCCGCAAATTTATATATTTTTTATAAAATACGGCCATTTTCACCAGACTAAATTGCATTAACTCTGCTCACATCTTTCTTTTGTTGTGTTTAAATGACCGATGTGAATGTAAAAATGGTACTTTTTTATATGTAGAATGTAAGGAAAGAACCCGTAGATGCTTTTAAACATCTGCAGGTTCTTGATTGTTCACTTACATTCTTGCCGCTTGCAAGAGAAGTGTTATGTATTTACTATCAATATCCTGGGTTCTGCCACTCAGCCTTTTCATCATCGCTGAGGTTCGTACCGTCTTCATGCAGCATACTGTCAATGAAAGATTGCGGAATTGGCCTCAACTCGCTCTTTCCTTCTGTGATGTTTACAACATCTGGATTGAAAGCCTTTGCTCTCTTTATCAGAGTGCCTGTACGTGACAGAGTTTCCCAACGCTGGTATTCACCAAGTAATTCACGCGTACGCTCGTTCAATATGAAGTTGAGTGCACGGTCGTAATCGCTTGTTACTCCTAATTTCGTCATAATAGCCTCGTCAACAGCTGGCAGATTGCTCGGGAATGATGTCAGCGTCATCGCATCTTCTGTCGAAGCTGTGGTTACTTCCAAGTCTGGATTTGAGAGGTAATATGTGTTCATGTTCAGATTCCAATTCTCATACTGGTCTGAATATGAGGAGTAGAAAGATGTGTTGTTTTCGAATCCTTTTGTTCCATCAATCTGATATGAACGGTTCTCGCCTTCTTTCCATGCTCCGCGCCTGCGGATTACATTGAGGTCATTCATAGCTGAGCTGTAATCACCCAAACGTACATAGATCTCTGCACGCATCAGGTATGTGTCTCCAACTCTTGCAATAGTAACATCGCGGGCGGAATAGTCACCTGTATAGTCGGCATAGCCGCTGTTACTTTCCAACTGTCCGCAAAGTGATTTGCATACTCCGCAGAACATGTTGCTTTGCCATGAACCGTATGAGGATGTCGCTGTGCTTCCGAAATTGTTGCCAACGTATGTGCCGTTCTGGTAGAGAATCCATGAGTTCAATACTGCCTGGCCTGGTTTGCCAGAGAATGTAGTCTCTCCATATTGGGTCTGACGCTCTCCTGGAGTCCAGTCTGGCAATCTGCCTGCAACGTCAACAAAGTTGGCGTCTTCCTGATAACGTGCTGCTCCGAATGTGAAGTTGTCGTATGTGTGGTCATCTTGTGTATTGAGGATGAACACTACTGCAGGTTCTCCAAGTTCTACTTCTGTGCCGTCGCTCTTTGTTGGAGGGCTGCTCAGTAAGTTTGCTCCATAAACAGTCTTGAAAGATTTCCACAAGCGTGCATCATTCACGTGGTCAAATACAGCGTATGTGTATTCTGTTGGGCGCAGACGCTGGAAGTCTTTTCCTCCTGTAGCTGCTCCACGATTTGTTGTCGTTGAAGCGAAATTACTGAACTGCGGTGAGAAGATAGTTGATGTATTGTTACCGAATCTTCCGCCCGTATTTGCATAGTCATCATTCCATGTTGCTGCCATCAAAATCTCATCGCTCTTCTCGATGTCGCAATCAACACCTGTCCAGTTGTTGTACAGGTCATTGTAATCTGCCTCAAGAGAACGTGCGCTTATTACATAGTTGCAGCATGCAAGCGCTTCTTGCAGGTCTGCTGACTTGTAAGATGAGTTCCAACTGTCATTTCTTTCAGAAGCTCTGAACAACAAGGCTTTTGCAAGGTAGTGGGCTGCTGTGGCTTTCGTCCATGTCATGCCTTTGCCGTAGTAGAAATCCTCACCTTCGAATGTCTCGTATGCTGTTCGCAGGTCTGATATTGTTTGTGCCCAGCACTCTTCTGGTGAGCTTTTCTTGAAACTACGTATAACTCCGTTTGCAGGCTCTGTCTGAAGCACACACCAACCGTATTGGGCGGTCAACTTGTAGAAGTTGAAGCCTCTCAGGAAATAAGCCATCGCTTTAATGCGTTTTTGCTTGGATTCATCTGTAATCTTGTCTAATGATGCTATCAGCGTGTTTGCTGATGCGATACCATAATACAACTCGTCCCAAAGGTCGGCATTGTCAGTGTAGTTAGCTGGTCCGCTTGATGTGGCTGCCAATCGGTAGTCGTATGTGTTCCACATCTCATTCACACCATCGGTGCCGATACCAAACTCGTCAACACCGTATAAAGTCATAGGGTATGACCAACCGTATGCAAATAGCCAACGGATATGTCCGTATAGCGATATTGCCAATGATTCCAAGCCTTCTTCCGTTTCAAAATATTGGGTGGAATACGAAGTGGTCAGCTCCTCATCCAAAAAGCTGCTTGAGCATCCTGTTGAGAACAGTGCTACGACAGCGATAACGGCATTTGCTATTTTATTATTGATTTTCATATTCTTTTCCTTCATTTTAAATATAAAACATCTGATTAGAATGATACTTCAAGTCCTACTACGTAGCTGCGGTTGAAGTATGTAGCATCGTTGTCAAGGTCGTAGCCTTTAACTGATTGATAGATATCAAACGGGTTGATAATCTGGGCATAGATCTTAAGGTTCTCCAAGGTTGCCTTACGTATCAATTTGTGTGGGAAAGTATATCCTAATGATATGTTGCGCACACGGACGAAATTAGCTTTCTTGTATCCTATTGACTCATAGAATGAGTCTGCTGATCCGCTTTGCAATGATGTCAAGATTGGCTTCTGATATTCTGCACCCGTGTTGTCTGGAGTCCAATAGTCTATTTCGCCAAGGTTGCCATATCCATACAATGCTCTTGACTTCAGGATTGTATATCCGAAACGTCCATACAATTGGAAACTGAGCTCGAAGCCCTTGTATGTGAATGAGTTCAACCAACCTCCTGTAACATGAGGATTCTTGTTTCCAAGTATTACGCGGTCGTTATCGTCCATGATATAGTCGCCATTCTGGTCTTTCGGACGTACCATACCTTCTGAGAAATTGTAACCGTTAGCATTCCACTTAGCCATTTCAGCTTGGTCTTCTGCTGAGTTTGTCCACAAGCCTAAGTTGTCGTAGCCATAGTAAACGCTCAAAGACTCTCCGATGAACCATGTGTTGTCCACCATGTCTTCCTTGCCGTATGCCAACTTGTCAATCTTATCTTTCTGCCATGCGAAATTAAGACTTGTGTTCCACTCGAAGTTCTTTGTCTTTACAGGTATTGCGTTGAGAGTAAATTCAACACCTTTGTTGGATGTCTGACCGATATTAGCCATTGTTGATGAGTATCCCGTGATTGTCGGTACAACCATATCCATCAACAGGTCTCTTGTCTTTGAGAAATAAACTTCCAAACTACCACTGAGGCGGTTGTCAAGGAAACCGAAGTCAACACCTACATTCCACTGTGTGGTCTTTTCCCAACCTAAATCTACGTTTGCCATAACGAGGTTGTCTTTTGCATAATAAGGCTCGTTGGTGGTGTAACCTGTTATGTATTCATTTGTACCCTCACCGTTGATTGGTACCAACACTTTACGTATAGATCCGAGTGTTGCGTAAGGGTCGATAGCGGCGTTACCCGTTACACCTACACCTACACGGAGCTTTAAGTTGGATAGCCAGTTCACGTTCTTCAAGAATTTCTCCTCACTGAGACGCCAAGCCAAGGCAACTGATGGGAAGGTATCCCATTTGTGACCTGCTGACAACTGTGAAGCACCGTCCCAACGTATTGATGCTGTCAAGAGATAGCGGTCATTAAAGCCGTAGTTTATACGTGCCATGTATGAGCAAAGCTGACGCTCTGTCAGACCGGTCGACATGCTTACACCATTTGAGGAGTCTGTAACCACTACCTCACCCATTGCATTCCACAAATACATGTCTTGCGGTATGTTGTAAGCTGACATGGAAGCTGTCTCCTCGTTCCATTTGGAAGCTGTCTGCAACAGTGTCACACCTACACTGTGTTTACCGAATGTGTTGTTGTACATTATCATGTTATCCAATGTCCACGAGAAATCGCGTACTGTCTGCCAGCGTGCCCAGTTCGTGCCTTCTGCTCCCGACTGGTCAACCTTGTATGCTGACATTCCGTCAATAAAGTCACCCTGACGATAGTAGCGGTAGTCTGGACCGAAGTTGATCTTGTAGCTTAATCCTTTCAAAGGAGCCCACATCTTGCCGAAATCGAGTGTTGCTGAGAATGATGCCAATATACGATATGTCTCACGCTGAGAAACGTTGTGGTTCCACTCGTCTTCTATTGAGTATAATGTATTATCACCTCCTGGGTTGATAATTCGGTTTCCATCAGAATCGTATGGAAGTGCCCAACGGTACATTGTTTTGGCAAGGGAGTAGATGTTGTTGGATGCTCCTGTTGTGCTACGTGCACCGGTTGTTGACATACCATAGTCTTGTGACTCACGTGATCCGTTCATCGAGGCGTTTATCGTAATCCAGTCAACTGGTGTGATGTCTACGCCTAAACGACCTGTGAATCTCTCGTAGCTCTGTCCAATCTGTGTACCTTTGTTGTTCAAGTAACCAAATGAAGCGAAAGCCTTCATCTTGTCTGAACCTCCTGATGCGTTGAGGGTGTGTTCCTGGATGAATCCTGTGCGGAGCACATTGCCTGTCCAGTCGTAGTCGGTAACTGCTGATGGATTCCATGTTCCCGTTGCCCAACCACTCATGATATTGGCGTATGCTGTTGGGTCATCAATTATTCCGAACAGTTTTTCATCACTTGCTTTTGTCGGATTGCGTGGGTCGGCGTATGTATCAGGATCACTGTTGTAAGCTGCCCAACGCCTGTAGTTGATGTATTCAGAGGCACTCATCGACTTTTCTTTATCAACAAGTGTCTGGAATGTGAAGGAAGTTGAATAGTTGAGGTTGAATTTTCCTTCTTTTCCTTGTTTTGTGGTGATGATTACAACACCATTGGCTCCACGTGAACCGTAAATAGCTGTGGCGGATGCATCTTTCAGCACGTCTACGCTTTCGATGTCTCGTGAGTTCAAGGTTTCAATTCCTGATCCTGACATCAATGGCACTCCGTCTACAACGTACAAAGGTGAGTTGGATGCTGAGAGAGAGCGGGTACCACGGATGTAGATGTCTCCTACTGTACCAGGACGCTCACTTGATGTGATGTCCACACCTGCCAATTTTCCTTGCATTGCCTCAAATGCGTTGGTTACAGGGCGGGTCTGGAGTTCTTCTGATGATACGTGGGCTAACGCTCCTGTTACATCTGATTTCTTCTGAACTCCGTAACCTACTACCACTAACTCATTCAATACTTCGGTGTCATCTTCCAATGTCACGTTGATGGTTGTGTGGCCCTTTACGGATACTTCACTTGTTTTGTATCCCACGTAACTTACAGTGATTGTTCCGTTTTCTGGAACATTCTTTAGAGTGTACTTACCGTCGAAATCAGTGATTGTTGCATTGGTGGATCCTTTAACCACCACGCTCGCTCCAATTACGGATTGTCCTGACTTGTCAGTGACGGTACCAGAAACAGTCTTGCCTTGTCCGTAAGCTCCAATAGCGAGCACCGACAATAATGCAAGAAAGCACAGCCGTCGGAACTGTCCTAAACGGCCAAACAAACTTAGATACTTGGTGTCCTTCATACTAAAATACATTGTTTAAATTTGTATATTAACTATTGATTGCCAATCTGTGGCGGATTTTTTGATTTTTCTATTAATAAGTCATAAAGTTTGCATTGCAAATGTAATAAATTTATATGTTAAAACAATAATTTTTACAGAAAAATCTTTATGAAATATAGATATTTTAAGTTTTATTTATAGTTGTTGCATTATTTTATATTAATTATTTTCTTCCTGGGAGGGGGTAAATTACTATATATCAGTTAGTTATATTAGTTAACCACTCTTTTCACAATAG
>JAJPYV010000004.1 GCA_021204735.1 Prevotella sp. | reverse complement strand
TTATTCTCAGCAGCTGTGGAATCTACGGAAAATACGAGAGGCCTGACGTAAACGCTGAGGGACTTGTGCGTGACGTGGTATCTAACACTGATACTTTGGTAGTTACCGATACGGCAAGTTTCGGCAACCTGCCATGGCGCAGCGTGTTCACCGACCCACAGTTGCAGTCGCTCATCGAGATGGGACTTACCCACAACGTTGACATGCTCAATGCCGCATTGAACGTGAAGATGGTTGAGGCACAACTGTTGGCTTCGAAATTGGCTTTCGTACCATCATTCAATTTCTCCCCATCTGGAACAATATCTTCTTGGGATGGTAACAAGGCGACAAAAACCTATTCTTTGCCTATTAACGCAAGTTGGAGCATCGACCTCTTCGGTAATTTGATGAACCAGAAGCGAAGTGCGCAGAAAGCTCTCTTAGCGACAAAGGACTACCAGCTTGTTGTAAAGACAAACCTTATTGCGAACATCGCTAACATGTACTACACCCTTATGATGCTCGACAAGCAACTTGAAATAGTTAACGATATGACGGGCCTCACAAAGGACACGTGGGACATGATGAAACTGCAGAAAGAACTTGGAAATACAAGGGAAACCAGTGTGCTGAGTGCTGAGGCAAACTACTATTCTGTATTGACACAGGCAGCAGACCTGAAACGCCAAATTCGTGAGACAGAGAACTCTTTCTCGTTGCTGTTGGGACAGGCGGCACAGACAATAAGTCGTGGCAAACTCGAAGACCAGTCTCTGCCTTCTGAGTTCAGTACTGGTATCGCCATCAGTATGCTCAACAACCGTCCTGATGTACACTATGCGGAGATGAGTCTTGCACAGTGCTTCTATGATGTAAAGACAGCTCGCTCTAAGTTCTATCCGAGCATCACTATCAGTGGTTCCGGCGCATTTACCAACAGTTCAGGTGTTGCAATAGTGAATCCGGGAAAGTGGCTTCTCAGTGCCGTCGGCAGTCTTGTGCAGCCCATTTTCATGAACGGTCAGCTTATTGCCAACCTGAAAGTGGCAAAGGCTCAGGAGGAACAGGCATACAACACTTGGCAGAACGCTATACTGTCTGCTGGCAGTGAGGTCAGCAACGCACTTGTACTCTACAACTCTTCCGACGAGAAGAGCCAGTTAGAGGCTAAGCAGGTGGAAAGCCTGAAGAAAAACGTTGAAGACACAAGAGACTTGTTCCACATGAGTGGCAGCACCTATCTTGAGGTTATCAGCGCACAACAGTCGTTGTTGAACGCCGAACTGTCAAAAGTTGAGGATGATTTCTACAAAATGCAGGCTGTTGTTAACCTGTACTACGCATTAGGCGGTGGACGCGACTAACCCGTCACCAATTATAAACATTCAATTTATTAAAGCTATGATTAGTCCAAAAGCAGAAATTGACCCGAAGGCGAAAATAGGAAAGAACGTAACCATCTATCCTTTCGCATATATTGAAGGAGATGTCGAGATTGGTGACAATTGCGTGATTTATCCTTACGTGAGCATCATGAACGGCACCCGCATGGGACGTGGTAACAAAGTTTACCAGAACACTGTTCTCGGTGCCATTCCACAAGATTTCAACTATCGTGGTGAGGACACTCAACTTATCATCGGTGAACACAACATAATCCGTGAGAATGTTGTAGTAAACCGCGCCACACATAGTGAAGGAAAAACCTATATAGGAAACCACAATTGCCTCATGGAAGGTGTGCACATCTCTCACGACACAAGAATTGACGACCGCTGTGTGCTCGGTTATGGAGCTAAGGTGGCTGGTGATTGCCTTATCGAGAGCGACACTATCTTCTCATCAAGTGTGATTATTAACCCGGGCGCACGCATCGGCACTCTGTCTATGATTGCCAGTGGCTGCCGTATCAGCCGTGACGTTCCCCCATTTATCGTAGCCGGCGACAACCCTGTCAAATACAACGGTATCAATGGTTCTATTCTTACTACTCATGGTATAAGCGATAAGATACAAAGTCATATCGCTAACGCTTACCGACTTATCTTCCATGGCCAGACAAGTGTATTCGACTCTGTCATCCAGGTGAAGGAACAGGTGCCAGACAGCAGGGAGATAGGCCACATCGTTGAGTTTATCCAGGCTACGAAATTGGGTATTATAAGTAAATTATGATGATTTCTAAGTTTATATCATTTTAGGTTGATTTTGAGGTGGGACTGGCCGTGAGGTTTGTCCCACTTATCATTTTTTCATTCTTCATTTTTCATTTATAATTTCCATATACTCGGCTTCAGCCGCATCCACTCTTCACTCTTCACTCCCCAGCATCCACTCGCTCAAATACATTTCCACCTCATTTTTTGTCGGATCTTTCAACAATACAGTTTTACTGTTATCGAGCAAATACATTACTGGCATGGCAGGCAAATCGTAAATGCTGTTCTCAACAATACCTGTCTCATCTATGCCTACTGTCCATGTCTGGGGCATATTGCTCTTTGTATCATCCCATAACTGTCTGTCGCCTTCGGTATATATGGCAAGAACATAAATAGTGTTATTCGCTATCAAATCTTTGAGAAACAAACTGCCATTGACCTCGTCAAGGATATCCTTACAATGGGGACAAGCAGGGTCGTAAAAGATTAGGAGCATCATGTTGCTTTCCGTATCAAGGAGCGTTCTCAGCTCACCTTCACGGGTGGTATAGGAAAAATCAGAAGCGATTTTTCCTGGGCGGTTTTTCCTCGCCGTTTCCAACTGACTTGCAGGACGTATACGGGATGCCTCAGGAATTTCAGGTATGCTCAACAACTGCTCTAAGAAAATGATGTAATAGTTCTCTGAGCGCATTGGAGAGTCTGGATCTGATAGATATTTCTCTGCGAGGTCGGTAATTATGTTCAATGCAATAGAGTCGGTTGCTACACCATTCAACAATATTCTAACCGAAGGGGGCAATACCTGTTCATCGGCATGCGGAAAGAGAGAAATAAAGTTAACGAAGTTCACTTCCATAAGTTTCCCGTCATGACTGCGCCCCGTGTCACTAAAATCCATCTCATCCCAAAAATGCCGCAAAATATATGCAGCGCGTTCTTTAGGATCTGTCATACCTTCTGGCATTTCGGGCAATGGTAACTCGTATTGTACGAGTTCTTTAGGCATATTCACCTGTGCCTTTATATTTCCATTCGAGAAACAACAGAACAAAAATACTAATGACAAAAAAATGAGACCTCTCACAAACAGCTTTCCTCTAAACATAATAAACATCTTTTAAATAATATATCGCAAAAAAGCAAATACAAAGAATTATTACAACACTGCAAATATACCACATTTTTTCGTAACTTTGCAGTATTGATAAAAACAACTAACAACAGGTATATAATGAGAAATATAATATGCTTCATATTGTTCTTGACAGTTTCCTTAACGGCATTCTCAAAAAAAATATCCTCTGAAGCCGCAAAACAAAACGCTTTGGACTTTTTATCCTCACGCCAACAAAAAGGACTGTTTTTGGAAAAGAGCGCACAACCGCTAAGCACGTCATCACTTACGCAACTCTATACAGATGAAAACCTATATGTGTTTAACGTCGGTACAGAAGGCGGTTTCGTACTCATTTCTGCCAGCGACCTTACCCAACCTGTTCTCGGATATACCGACAGCGGACAGTTTTCTTCTGACATACCGGCAGGATTGCAGGAGTTGATTAAAGAAATGTCAACTACAATATCAAAAATAGAGAATGGTGAATTGAACACACCTATGTCAGTAAGGAGCAACGTCACATCTTCCCAAAAGGCAGCCATTGAACCATTGATAAAAACTGAATGGGGACAAAATTCTCCTTTTAACCTACAATGCCCGACAATTAATGGCACTAACGCCCCTACAGGTTGTGTAGCTACTGCAATGTCGCAGATAATGTATTATTTCAAATACCCGACAGAAGCAACAACCGACATCCCTGCATATTCAAACTATAGTGAGCTTCCTGCAACGACCTTCAACTGGGACGCAATGAGAACGTATTATAATAGTTCGTACGACAATGATGAAAACTGCAATGCCGTAGCGGAACTGATGCATTATGCAGGACAGGCAGTACAAATGGAATATTCATTATCGGGTTCTGGTGCATTAATGGAGGACATTCCTACTGCCTTTCATAATTATTTCGGCTATGAATGTGGCGGAACGATTGCTGTGGGTGCCAACTACACATACACTGGTTTAGGCGATTTCCGCAGTTTTTCTGATTGGAATGATTTACTATACACTGAATTGGCTAACGGATATCCGTTTATCCTTTCTGGTGTAAGTGCAGATAATTACGGTCATGCTTTCATTGTTGACGGTTACGATGGTAATGGATATTATCATATCAATTGGGGTTGGAACGGATATTGCAACGGTTACTATTCCTTATGTCTGTTGGATGCAACGGATGAATATACTTTCCCTTTTGACCATAGTGCTATTATCGGAATACGTCCATACGCTGATGGAACAGAATCAAATGGCAGAGGTTGCAGTATCTATGATATAGCATTATCCAATTCAAGCAATTCTACTTTAACACGTAATTCAAGCGATAGGGATTTCACGCTTAAATTCAAGTGGAGTATCATGGCAAACTTAGCTGAAGAATCTACTTTCATTGAGGCGAACTTCAATCTTTATGATAGTAATGGAAATATCGTGCAAGAAGAAATATGTGACCCATCTTACTTTTCATTCCCTGAAAATGATGGCTATTCGGTTATATATCAGCCAAATGTTGAAAGTAGTGCTTCATTCGGTAAGGGTATTTCTGATGGTACATATTACATCAAAGGCGTATACCGTGTGTATGAAACTACAGAATGGAGCCCACTGCTACAAGCAGATACAGAATGTCTGAAAGTTACAATTCAGGGAAATACAGCGACGGTAACGACATATCCACAAGTATCATTAACCGTAAACTCTATGGAGATAGAAGGAAACCTTCGGGCAAACAATACGCAACAGTTAAAAGTGAATATTACGAACAATGGTTCTGAATTTTATGATCAGTTATATCTCATAGAAGACAATAGCGTAAATAATAGTCC
>JAJPYV010000063.1 GCA_021204735.1 Prevotella sp. | reverse complement strand
GAAATTGACACATAGGACTATGAAAGATAAAGATTTAAAACAAGTAGCAGAAATCGCTATTGAAGAAGAAAATGTAGATAACATGATTACCATAATGGAGGCTATTCCCCAAATAAGTAAGCTCCTTATGGAAAGGTATTTATATCCAGATTTGGAAAAATTTGCACAAGAAAATGGATTTGATTACAAAAGAGATTCGAAAACAATCAGATTTTCAAAACCTGGTTGGAAAGGTAGGATACAGGTAGAAACAACGAAATCATTAGGTAAATGGACTGGGATGTATATCGGAATAACTTATGGAGAAAAGCACGATTATGTTACTGATTACAGACTGAATTGTTTAAAAGATGGGAAAAATTGCAGAATATGGCCTTATGCAACTCGGAATATTTGTGTGAAGAAACAAGATGTTTCCTTAAAAAAGATAAGAATGTTCTAATCAGTGATAGCGAACCATTCGACACATTTGTTTCTATTAAAAGCGGTGAAGCTGCTAAATGTATAATAGATTTAATCAAAGAGATAGTAATTGAAATAGAAGAAAAGAAAATACCAATGTAATATGAAAGATTTTGCGGCAATAGATTTTGAGACAGCCAACCAGTATCGTTCAAGTGTGTGCAGTGTTGGCGTGGTGATAGTAAGGGGAGGGGAGATTGTGGATAAATTTTACAGTCTTATAAAGCCTGTTCCGTTTTTCTTCACGTATTGGACTATCTGTGTACATGGATTGACGGCAGATGATGTAAAGGATGCACCTTCATTCCCTGACGTGTGGGCGAAGATTGCGCCAAAAATAAAAGGACTGCCGTTAGTGGCGCACAACAGTCCTTTTGACGAGAGTTGCCTGAAAGCAGCGTTTGACGAATACAGTATGATATATCCTGACTATCTGTTTTACTGTACTTGTCGGGCTTCACGTTTCAAGTTAAAGGACATCCTGCCCAATCACCAGTTGCAGACAGTGGCTGAATATTGTGGGTATGACCTCACAAAACATCACCATGCCCTTGCTGATGCAGAGGCGTGTGCAGCCATAGCACTGAAATTGCTTTGAATGATATAACTAACAAAAAACTAAAAAAATATATTTGAAAATACACTTTTTTGCAGGGTGTGCCATGAAACGGCATACCCTTGATCGTATTTTTGCGCTGAATAATCGTTTTAGCTATGGAAAAGAATACATTGATAAGGTATTTCCGTCAGGCTGCCTCGATTTTGAAAGACAGCAAATTAAGGGATTTGAAAGGATTGGAGCCAAATTTGGATGAGATTAGGAAGGCAATGTCTCTCAGAACAAATGATGAGGCAACAGTTCTTGTGGGTATCATGGACAGACAGTGTTCCAACGAGAGTTCCGACATGAGTGATTTGGCAGAGTATTTTGACTGCACGTCGTTGGACATCATGGAATATGTGCCGAGTGCGAAGTGGTTGCAGGAGAAAGGATACATCAAGGCAGAGAATATCACAGAGTTCAATTTCACGAAAATGAAGTTCAAACTATCGTCAAATGTGTTCAATAGTGTCATTGAGGGCAGGAATGTTGTACTTGGAGATTACGATAAGATTAAATTCGACCAGTTTGATTTTTTCAAGACGATACACAATATCAAGGAGGAGAGGTACAATAACAGGATAGACACGCCTACATTGATAAGTCAGACACTTGCATTTGAGGAAATGCACAAGGACTTAAGATACGTAATCAATTTAAAGGCGTTGGTTCATGAGGTTGAGGCGAGAATTATCTTCTGTGAGATGTGTTATGACTTTCAGGATAACAAAGATGGTGATATAGGTGGATATTCAGGCATAAATGAGACGCTTAATGATATATATGACCGTAGGATGGAGTTTGCGAGAGTGAAGCGTGAGTTTATTCAAGGCGTTCATGCGTTGCAAATAGCTGGTCTTGCAGAGTATCGTGGAATTAATATCGTCATTACGGATAAGGGATTGGAGTTGATGTATGAGGAGAATGCTTCTGTATATATCAAAAACAGGAGTGGTTTGGACAGGTTTACTTTCGTTCAGGAGATACACCAAATAGTCAAGGATCTTCCTGGATCGCCAAGCCGGTCAGATATAATCGGCTTGAGAAAAGATGTGATAAAGATTGAGGAGAAAAACGAACAGTTGGATTTTATTGATGAACTTAGTTCAAACGTGGATGATGTTTACGACCGCACGATTTTTTACCTGATATGTTACGAGTTGATTAATTCAGAAGAATACTGGCTTCGTCAGCTTTCAGATATATCAGAGAAAAAAGATGAGATGGTTTTGAGAAGACAATTCAAGAGCTGTTCTCACGAGTTGCAGAGGACAGGATTAGTTGAATTGTCAACGAAGGGCGGTCTTTTTGACAATACATCTCTTGTCCTTACTGACAAGGGCAAAAAGCTGTATCTTGAGGAGGATGTTGACCTGTTTGAGACTGTGGTAACGGATAAGAACATAATAACCTGCGACAAGATTACGGAGAAAAAACTGTTTTTCAGTGATGAATTGGAACGGCAGCTCAACACGTTGAAATTCAGTCTTACACAGGGCAACTATGAGGCATTGCGTGAAAGATTGGAAAAGGAAAAGCTCCCAAAAGGAATTGCCGTTTTGCTGTATGGCTATCCTGGAACGGGAAAGACGGAGAGCGTAAAGCAACTTGCACGCTTGACGGGCAGGTCAATCATGCATGTGGATATTTCTGCCACCAAGACCTGTTGGTTTGGTGAGAGTGAGAAACTTATCAAGAAGGTGTTCGATAACTATCGCACCGCCTGTGAGAGGAGCAAGGTAACGCCAATATTGTTGTTCAACGAGGCGGACGGAATATTCGCAAAACGCAAAGACACAAATTTCAGCAGTGTGTCGCAGACGGAGAACGCCATTCAGAATATTATCCTTGAGGAAATGGAGAACTTGGACGGTATCCTAATTGCTACAACCAACCTTGCCGATAATTTGGATAAGGCATTTGAGCGCAGGTTCCTGTTCAAGATAAAATATGACAAGCCCACAGTGGAAGCAAAGAAGAACATCTGGCTCTCGAAACTGCCGACTTTGGATGATAATACAGCCGACAAGTTGGCAACGATGTTTGATTTCAGTGGCGGTGAGATAGACAACATCAGTCGCAAGGTTGTGATGGAGGAACTCATAAAGGGCGAGAAAATTTCCAACGATACTCTTATTACTCTCTGTAAAGAGGAGAAAATGGGCTCAAACGGTAATCGCAAAATCGGATATTGTTGAGATTTTTGCCTAAACTTCTTGCACTAAAAGCATTTTTACATAAAAATTTTGTCAAAAGGATAATTTTGAGTACCTTTGCGCCTGATTTAGGGGTTCCGTAGCTCAGTTGGATTAGAGCAACGCCCTTCTAAGGCGTGGGTCTTGGGTTCGAGTCCCAACGGAATCACCAATCAAGGAAAGTCAAGTATCAGTGTGCAGATACTTGGCTTTTTGTTATTGCCCAATCATCGGGTAAGCCGTCAACCGGTCATTCTTGTTTATTGCGGGTCCAAGTAGGAGGTCTTAACTCGTAGTACATATCATTCAAAGAATCCGGGAAGCCCCAACCGCACGGACTTGCCCAACGCAGGCACATTTTTATACGAGATTCGAATTTGTCCCATAGATTGTATTTGTCAATATAGAGTAGTGTCTTTTCGAAATTGCTCTCCACGGAATCATAAAACTGCTCCCACATATCACCATAGTCGTACGTAAACCGGCAGGCAGATTCCATATAGAACACCATAAGTTCGGCAATCAGTTCCTCTGATGGTTTCAGTTTCTTGAAATCAGAAATCGCCTTACGGCAAACGGAAAAGCGTGTTTTGGGCAATCTTGTCTCCTTGCTTGGGTAGAATTCTTCTTGGATTATACGCTTGTACTCCTCCAACTTGCTTTTCTCGTCAGGCTCGACATAAAAGTCCAGGTACTCTTTTGCCTCTTTCCTCGCAGAATACAACTCCAACACCATTTTAATGATGTCGCCCTTGCTCATTGAGTTGAGGAGTAATTTCAATGCTGATTTTGACATAAATTCTTGAGATTATTGTGATTTGTTATTTATTCTTTGATATTGCTAAACCGTCTTACAACAGTCAGAAATTAATGCAAGCATCATGTCCTCGTTCACGGTTTGGGTGGTAGAGATGCGATGTGGGGTGAGACCGTATTTGTTGAGGATTGTGTCTTTGAGAGCATCACGGGAGAGTTGGACTTCGTTTGCTTGGTGATAACGCCAGCCATCCACCTCGACAGTGAAAAGGGGCATCTTTGTTAGGGTGTTGTAAACGAGGAAATCGACATGAGAATGAGGACTTTTGGCAAATTCTGTTTCAGTTTCGTTTAATAAGCTCCAATCCGCAATTAGCAGTGATAGAGGATAATGCGGAATTACACCAATGTTGTGCAAATGGAGCTTATCGATTGCATTTACCATTAAATTGTATATAAGGTTCTCCGACAGTTGCGAGGACACAGAAGAATGTTTTGCTTCGTACTCCAACCTCGCAGTAGTATATTGCTCGTATAGCAGGTCAAACACCGAATGCAGTTTGCTTTCCGTAACCTCGAAATTGTTGTAATGGATGTAGTTGATTAGTTGTGCGATGTTCGAGTTTTGTGGTATTTCATTGCCGCTCGTTACGATACACAAACACTTTTTTGCACGAGAAATAGCCACATTGAGAAGATTTGGATTATCTGAGAAATCCGTTGGGGTATTTTTAACAGTACTGAGTATTATAGTGTCGCACTCTCGCCCCTGAAATTTATGCACCGTGCTTGCAATGTCCATATACAATGCTTCATTTATGCGATTAGCCTGTTGGTTGTAAGGCGTTATTATGCCTATGCTTTCCGAATCGGAATATTGAGGCATTACCTCCTGCAATATTACGTCAATTTCACGTTGATTGAAACATCGGCGCGCGTGATTGCCTGGAACAGTGCGGATTACTTTCAACACCTTTTCCTCGCCATTGTCGGTTGTCATTGGAACGAGTTCACCGTCATAAAACAATTTGTTGCAAAACTCGATGATTTTTGGATGGCAACGATAATGCTCACGGAGTAGGG
>JAJPYV010000295.1 GCA_021204735.1 Prevotella sp. | reverse complement strand
TAATTTCCTTTGTTATATTTAGCATGATGCATGTGCTTGCGATGTTTTGAAATTCGCTTTGTATAAGAGTACTCGTCATTATAAGTATTTTCTTCAGACCATGGGCTTAACTCTGCGCTACGGCTACTGCTGCTGAACGTGCTATATGTATAGCTGAGAGAGTACCAATCGCCTGTTTCCTTCTGTATCGTACCATCACTGTTGAGAGTAAAAGAGTATGTGTCAGTAGTAGAGTAATGTCCAGAATAATACGAGCTTTCATAGTCTTCAACTACATCAACTGAGGAAGGCAGGTCGGAAGACCATTTACCCAAGAAACCAATATATCCTAAACTTTCAAAGCCATCTTCAATATCAAATGGTTCTATGAAAGCAGTAGTGCATTGCTGATATTTATTCGCCTTACTGCCATAACTGTAAGTATATGTGTAAGTTGATGTGCTTTTATCGCCATCTTCATTATCGCTGGAATTATATTCAACTTTTGTCAAATTACCATTCTTCCATGTAAGTGTTGCCGTTGCACTACTGGAATAATTAGAAGTTCCATAAGAATCTTTTTCTGTTGCATCAGAAGTTATGGTTATCTTTGTGAGATGGCCATTTGAATCGTATGAACAATTCATTACATAAGTTCCATCTTCATAGTATTGCCCATCTTTATCATAATAACTGCCATCAAATTTAGTCATATACCCTGCATTATTTAACGTGACATTTGCCGTCCAACAATCTCCATCACTAATTACGCATGGCCCGTATGAGATATCGTAATCAAGATTGTTTTCAACAACTATATTTGTACAACGACCTTGATTGTCATAACTGAAATTAAGATAACTTCCTACCTTTTTCAGAAGCAACTGGTCGCCATCGTCAGTAGTGATAATAGAAACGCCTGATGATGAAGATGATCCGCCACCATTATCGTCATCATCATCGTCTGAACAAGAGGTAAACACTAATGGCAAAGCTATTGCTAATGCCATAAACATAAATGATTTAACTGTTTTCATAATTTTACTGATATGTATTGTTTATTTTCTTGATTCGTGTAATCTTCCGTGCTTAGGTTTGTCTTTACTTGAAATTCTCTTTGTTATAGAACCTGTCTCACCTATTGATATATTTTCATTCAATGGGAAAACATAGGCACTACGACTAAGGGTGTTAAATAATGTATATGTATAATAATAGAAATAATTATTTTCTTTTTCCATATAAATTGTACCATTGTCGTTTAAAGTATAAGAGTAAGTATTAGAAGATTTATTCGTTGAACTATTTTCAATGTAAGTTTCAGAAAATGATGTTGGAAGTGATGTAGACCATTTTCCATATAACCCAATGAAACCAAGACTTACAAATTCGTTATCAATATGATCATCTACAGGATCCTAAAAAGCGAGAAGATATTGTTGATATTTATTTTCAATATTTCCATATTCATAAGTATATGTATCCGTACATGTGCTTTTTTCACCATTATCAGAATAATCTTCGCTCGTTTCTACTTTTGTTAGGTCTCCATTTTTCCAAGTAAAAGATGATGAAATATTCCCAGTATATTGATAAGATATATTATTATCAATTTCATTTTCGATTGTCGTTGTTTCCATCTTTGTAAGATGTCCACTGGAATCGTAAGAAAAGTTCGTTGTTGAATTTTCTGTATCAGAATCTTTTCCATCTACATACGAATAATAAGATACCATTTTTGTTACATAACCAGAATTGTTTAATGTAAGATTAATTGTGTATTCATAATCATCATCATTACTTAAAGATGAAATAACGCATGGATTATATGTGATTGTAAAATCACCGTCAATATTTACACAACGTCCATTACTGTCGTAAACATACGTGAAAATATCACCTATATTTCTAAGAAGATACTGATTACCATCATCTGTTGTAATGATAGAAACGCCTGATGACGAGGATGAACTGCCACCATTATCGTCATCATCATCTGAACAAGAAGTAAATGCTAATGGCAAAGCTATTGTTAATGCCATAAACATAAATAATTTAACTGTTTTCATAATTTTAATTATTGAATTTATTAATAAAGTATATGCATTTTTTCTATATCATATCAGGTTGTGAAAAACTGGCTTTCAACCTATTAATCTGAAACAGCGCGCACAGTCTCACCATAAATGCGGCTGCTAAGGGATATTGAAGCATCGCCACTATAGAAACCAAGATTATATGAGTTTACAGTACTACCATCCTTTGGTGTAGATATCCAATAGTAGCCTGCAAAGCCCTCATATCGGAGCGATGAGCCATCAATATAACCAGTGGCAGGAAGAAATATACTATTACTATTAGGTCCTGTCACCTTAAAGCCATAGTGATCATCCATTGTTGTCCACGACCAATTGCATTTATTAATCAACTCATTCATTTCATCTGATGTTGGCATCCTCCATGTTCCGCCCCAATTGACACGGGCAGCATCATAACGAGAATCTCCAGATATGTCAACCATGCTCTTATTAAATGTTGAACATGTCCCCTGTGTATAAGAACTTTTCGTTGATGTCTCGCCCCATGCATAATAATCTCCATAATCTGATGGAGAAGAAGCTCCCACATTGCATGTAGCCCACTTCACACTTAAACCTAAATCAATGTATTCATAACCGTTGATTGTTCCACTTGCAGAACTAAGCTGCTCATCGTCAGTCTGTCCATCATCATTCTGTCCATTGTTGTTCTGTCCTGAAACAGGGCGCACGCAACGCCCAATGTAGCGAGACTGCCAACTATATCCCTTTATACTACCAGTGTTTTCAGAAACATCAAAGCAATATGCGTAATACAGGGTGTTTGGAGTAGAACTCCAATAGCTGCCTGACTCACCATCATCGACGAGCATATCTTGGTAACGCTCACCAACGGCAGGAAGGAATATGCTGTTACCGTTTGGACCAGTTATCTTACATCCCGCATGACCGTTTATTGTTGTCCATTCACAATCGCATTTTTCAATTAACTGTTCTACCTCATCAGATGTAGGCATTCGCCACGTACCGCCCCAATTAGCAGTAGCAGCATCATAAGTAGAATTACCTGATATGTCAACCATGTCTTTTTCATAAGTAGCACAGTTATTTCTCGTATATGTGTCTTTTGTGGTGATTTCTCCCCATGCGTAATAATCACCATAATCTGATGGCGAAGAAGCACCGACATTACATGTAGCCCACATCACGTCTAAGCCCAAGTCAACATATTCATAACCGTTGATTGTCCCACTTGCAGAACTAAGCTGTTCATCGTCAGTCTGTTTGTTGCTATTCTGTCCTGAAACAGGTCGAACACTTTGCCCATAATAGCGGTTGCACCAATTCCTTTCGAAATCTCCACTGTAGAAGGCGAGTTGATATGCGCCATTTGTATTGCTTTCGTAGGGTGTGGAACTCCAATAGTAGCTGAAATAGCCTTCGTATTGTAGCGATGAACCATCATACATACCAGCAGCAGGAAGAAATATACTGTTGCCGTTAGGGCCTGTTACTATATAACCATTATGATTATCTATAGTAGTCCATTCCCAATTGCATTTATTCATCAACTCGTCTATTTCATCAGATGTAGGCATTCGCCAAGAACTGCCCCAATTGGCATAGGCAGCGTCATAAGTTGAATTACCAGATATGTCGTTCATACTCTTTCCATAGGTGGTAGAATTATTTTTAGTATATGTATTTTTTGTTGTTGTCTCTCCCCATGCGTAATAGTCACCGTAATCCGAAGGAGAAGACGCTCCGACATTACATGTAGCCCACAACACACTTAAACCCAAGTCAACATATTCATAACCGTTGATTTTTCCACTTGCAGAACTAACTTGTTCCTCGTCAGTCTGTTTATTGTTATTTTGTTCGTCATCGACTATTTCATTTTTGATTTCATAATCGTCATCATCACTTGAACAGGAGATGAATGTATATGGCAAAGCTATTGCTAATGCCGCAATCATAAACAACTTAGCTGCTTTCATAATTGTAATTGATAAATTTATTAAGATAAAGTTTTATTATTCTTTTGCACTATTACATTGAGTACCCTAAGGAAACCTCAAAGTAACCATTGGTTTTATCAACATAATCACTCTTGAGATTTTTATCGGCTACAAATACATAAGCTGCACCTAAACAAAATTCCGAGAATCGTAATCTCAAGCCGACACGTCCATTAACTCCAATTTTATTATTATCCGATTTATACTTTGTCGCACTCTTTCCTGTCCCAATTTCCGTGGTGTTTTTGATGCAATAATCCAAATCAATCCCTGCATATGGTATGATTGCTGTATTATGGTTATCATCTAAGAAAATACGATAACCCAATTCTATTGGTAAATTAATAAAATAGGCTTCAGTAGTGGTATTTAGGTCTGAATAAGCTTTATCTTTTATATGCGTGAGAACCCAACTAAAACCTAATCGAGCACCAACATAGAAGGATTCGGTAATACTGTAATTAACTCCAAAAGAAAGTGCCATATTCATATTTGATGTCTTAATCCCATCTCCACCTTTTGGTTTTGGGAGAAAACCGTAAGATAAATAAAAAGATGGAGTCCACCTTTGAAAATCATTGTTTTCATTGTAGGTCTGTGTATTACTATTAGAACTTTGGTTATAATTATAACTGTTCTGTTGTTCTGTAACGTAAGTGTTTACAGGTTCCACATTGTTTTGTATCGTTGTAGTGTTAGCCCCTGTAACGGGAATTGTTAATTCCATTCCTACATAAATGAATTGAGCTGCATCAGGGTTCAATTCAATGATTTTAGCTTCTGTGGTTGCATAACGTTTTGCAATAGAAGCAAGAGTTTCTCCACGGTCTACCGTGTGCTTAATAGTATTTGTTTGTGCCATTGCAAAACATATACTTAGCATTACCATGCAAGTGGTTGCTACAATTTTTTTTACTAATGTTTTCATAATGATAACAAAATTTTTAATTAATATTTTAGTTATGTCTTGGCATAAACCGCATGATAATTTACGATTTACGTCAGATTTAATACTTCACACTGAAATGAATCCACCATAAGATCATTTTAACATATTGTATTGATATGCATTT
>JAJPYV010000093.1 GCA_021204735.1 Prevotella sp. | reverse complement strand
AAAAGGGCGTTTAGCTCAGCTGGTTTAGAGCATCTGCCTTACAAGCAGAGGGTCGGCGGTTCGAATCCGTCAACGCCCACAAAAAGTTCCATAACACGATAAATGTTATGGAATTTTTTGTGCCCATTAGTAAAAATTTTTCACACCGGACAAGAACATAAAATCCATAAAAATTATTAAAATAAATATAAACATGCTCTTACTTTTGGAAATTATGTTTCTTGCACTAACTTTGCAAGAAATTTGCACACTTTTATTCTCAATGTGCATAACGAATAAGCTTTCTTTAGATAATAACAACGAAAATGATAAGAAGTTTTGAAGATTTAGTTAACAGTCTGCACCACTCTGGAAAGAAGAAGCGTGTGGCTGTTGTGTGCCCCGCAGACGGACACACTGAGTATGTGGTTAAGCGCAGTTTACAAGAAGGGATAGCCGAGTTTATATTTGTAAATGCAGGCAAATGCAAATCCGAATTTGAGGAGTTATGCAATACTTATCCCAATAGCATTAAGATTTACGAGACAGCAACTCCTGATGAAGCAGCACAGAAAGCTGTAGAGTTAGTAAGAAATGGAGATGCTGAAGTTCTTATGAAAGGAACTATAAACACCGATAACCTGTTGCGTGCCGTATTGAGCAAAGAACACGGACTGTTGGAAAGCGGACGAGTATTGAGCCATATTTCAGTTGCACAGATACCTTCTTACGGCAAGTTCCTCATCTTCACTGACGCTGCAGTGATACCAGCCCCTACATTGGAGCAGTTTGACTCCATGCTACACTATGCCATAGGCGTAAGCCGCAACATGGGAGTGGAGTGTCCGAAAGTGGCACTGCTTCATTGCACGGAGAAAGTGAGCGGGAAGTTTCCTCACACATTATCTTATATGGAACTGATAAAACGGGCCGAGGAAGGGTTGTATGGCGATGTTTGTATGAGTGGTCCAATGGATGTCAAGACAGCCTGTGACGTTGAAAGCGGAAAGGTAAAAGGAATAAGTTCTCCTGTTGTGGGCGATGCAGACATATTGATTTTCCCTAACATCGAGTCAGGTAACGTGTTTTACAAGACAATTACCTTATTCGGGAAGGCAGACATAGCAGGAATGTTAAGTGGAACTACTGCACCTGTAGTAGTAGCTTCCCGTGCCGACTCCAATGAATCAAAGTATTACAGTTTAGCACTTGCGTGCTCTTATAGTAAATGAAATTCAGCAAATGAAGATTTTTGTTATAAATCCTGGTTCAACATCCACCAAAATAGCCGTTTATGAAGACGATAAACTTGTTTGGATGACAGGTGCCCACCATCCACTGGGCGAACTTGCCGTCTTTGGCAATGTGTATGAACAATACGAGTACAGGAAAGAATTTATCTTAAAACGACTCGAAGATGCAGGAATACCGCTTGACTTCGACATCGTCATGGCACGTGGAGGACTGCTCAAACCCCTCAACGGTGGAGTATATATTGTAAACGAGAAAATGAAACACGACCTTATTCATGCGGAGATGGAGCATGCGTGCAATTTGGGAGCTCTGATAGCCAGTGACATCGCAGAGATTTGTGGTTGCAAGGCATACATCGCTGACCCCGTAGTAGTGGATGAGTTCCAACCAGAATCCCGGTTTACGGGTATTCCAGGCATGCAAAGAAAATCTATCTTCCATGCCCTAAACAGTAAAGCAGTATCAAGACTCTACGCTGAATCTATCGGGAAAAGATACGAAGATTTGAACCTTGTTGTAGCACATCTTGGCGGAGGTATATCAATTGGCGCACACAGAAAAGGGAAGGTCATTGATGTGAACAATGCCCTTGACGGTGAAGGGCCATTTTCTACAGAGCGTGCCGGAACATTACCTGCCGGACAGTTGGTGGAACTCTGTTTCAGTGGCAAGTACACCATCAAGCAGATAAAACAGATGCTCAGCGGTAAAGGAGGACTGACAGCATATCTTGGAACAAACGATATGATTACCATTGCAAGCATAGCTCAAGAGGGAGATTTGGAATACAAAACAGTGCTCGATGCTATGATTTACGCTGTGGCAAAGCATATTGGAGCTATGTACGTAGCGTTGAACGGACAAGTTGACGCTATAATATTGACAGGAGGAATAGCTTATAGTGACTATTGCATAAGCCTGTTACGCAAAAGAATTGAATACCTTGCTCCAATCATCGTAAAACCAGGAGAGAACGAGATGGAATCACTTGCATATAACGCCCTCGGTTTAATGAAAGGAAAACTCCCGGTACAAAAATACGAGTGAAAGTCGTTAACTTTCACTCGTATTTTTTATCTTTGCAAATAATTTAAGCATAAATGAAGAACATGAAACGTATTTTATTTTCACAATTAATTTTCTTGTGTACATTATCATTCTTTTCGGTTAATGTAAGATGTGTAGCCGCTGACGTGGAACGTCCTAAATTGGTTGTGGGAATTGTAGTAGACCAAATGAGATGGGACTATCTATATCGTTATTATGATTTATATGGCAATGACGGTTTCAAGCGATTGATGAGCGAAGGTTACAACTGCGAGAATACGATGATTAACTATGTTCCGTCGGTTACAGCCATAGGTCATACCTCCGTGTACACAGGTTCAGTGCCATCAATACATGGTATCACGGGAAATTATTTCTTCATGGACGGCAAGTCTGTTTATTGTTGTGAAGACACAACAGTAAGTACCGTAGGCAGTAAGTCAGACGCAGGTAAGATGTCTCCACAAAAAATGCTTGCCACCACCATTGGAGACGAAATAAAAATAGCAACCAATTTCCAGTCAAAGGTTGTAGGTGTTGCTCTCAAAGACCGTGCCGCAATCCTCCCTGCCGGTCATTCTGCTGATGGAGCATTCTGGTTTGACTCCAAATCAAACTTGTTCATCACAAGTACCTACTATATGAAAAAACTACCGAAATGGGTGGCAGAGTACAACAAGACTATCGGTGAAGTAACATTAGAAGATGTATTTTATACACCGTTAGGCAACAAACTCACAGAAGAAATGGCAAAAGCGGCAATAACAGGAGAGCAGTTGGGGCAAAACGGCACGATGGACATGCTGACTGTGAGTTTCTCGTGCACAGACCTTATAGGACATAAATACGGTACACACCATGAGAAAACCCGTGAAATATATGTAGATTTAGACTCCCGTCTTGCTGATTTTTTCAGTTTTCTCGATGAGACAATAGGCAAAGGGCAATATCTTGTTTTCCTTACAGCAGACCACGGAGCAGCGAATAATATCCTCATGATGCAGGAACATGGTATACCAGCAGAAGGTTTCTTTTCTACTATGATACAAAATGAATTGAGCAGCTATCTCATGGAGAAATTCGGTGTGTCCCAAAAACTGCTGTCAGGTATAAGCAGCTATAAGGTATATCTCGACCACAAGGCAATTGTCTCACAGAAATTGAACCTTGATGAAGTAAAAAATACCGCTCTTGAATGGCTTAAAGAAAAGCCACAGTTTGAGTATGTAGTAGATTTTGAGCACATAAATGACGCAACCGTTCCATCATTGATACGAGAGAAGATTATCAACGGTTATAACCGCATGCGCAGCGGAGATATACAATTAGTATTAAACCCTGCCAATTATGAAGTCTTGGGGGATGAAATTGACGAAGGGACGACACATGGACTCTGGAATCCGTATGATGCACACATACCGTTCATTATCATGGGTTGGCACGTAAATTCTGGTACGACACAGAAACCAACCTATATTACCGACATTGCACCAACCGTTTGCTCATTGATACACATCCAAATGCCCAACGGTTGCATAGGAAACTCAGTAATTCAATAATTCCTCTCTCATCTCACTGATATCCACTGTGGCGAAAACTACTATCCCATCCTTATCAATAAGATAAAAAGTGGGGATCCATTTCACGTTATATGCCGTAGCGACCTTACTATCTTTCCATGGCGTTAACTCACAGCATTGAATCCAATCCATTTCATTATCTTTAATATACGACTGCCATTCATCCTTGTCGGTATCAAAAGAAAAACCAACAAAAAGCATGTCATCCCAACCAAACGATTGGTATAAGTCAACCATATCAGCGGTAGCCTCCTGACAATCAGGACACCACGAAGCCCAAAACTCAAGTACTACATTTTTCCCCCGCAATGAACTCAATGCGAAACCATCAGGAAAATCATCTGTATAAATAAAAAAATCAGGGGCGACAGTACCCACCTGCAAGAGTCCTGTTCCGTAGTCATCGTCAGAATCCCCGCCAAATACGCATGATACCAAACATGGCAACAGTGCGAAAACTGCTATAATCTTACGTAAAGAAATTATTTATTCTCAATTGAATTATAAATTTGCGCCGCAATTTCCTTGAACTCCTCATCTGAAAGTTTCAATTTTGGATTAGAAAACGACAAGTCTTTCTCGCTCTGCATAGGCACTAAATGTATATGTGCATGAGCCACCTCAAGACCCAACACAGCCATGCCCACTTTGCGACAAGGAAATGCCTTTTTAATTGCGACAGCTACTTTCTTGGCGAAAACTATCATCTCTGCCAATTCATCGTCCTCCATATCGAAAAGGTAGTCAACCTCACGGCGTGGGATTACCAATGTATGCCCTTTCTGAATCGGGTTAATATCGAGAAAAGCATAAAACTTGTCGCTCTCGGCGCACTTATAACTGGGAATTTCACCAGCTGCTATTTTTGAGAAAATATCCATAATATCAGTTTATTTGTAACAATCACTCAACAGAAATCTTGTCAATTCGTATTCTTATTTTTCCCCTCGGAATCTTAATTTCTACAACATCCCCAACTTTCTTGTTGAGCAGGCCCTGTGCAATAGGCGTCTTGATGGAAATTTTCCCTTCACGCAAGTTAGCCTCATTCTCACTGACGATGGTGTAGTTCATCTTCATGTTATTATCCATGTTAGTCATCTCGACCTTAGACAAAATCTGCACACAGTCAGTACTAAGGCGAGACGTATCAACAATCTTAGCCTCAGATAAAGCATGTTTTATTTTGTTAATCTTATCCTCAAGATGCCCTTGAGCCTCTTTTGCAGCTTCATATTCTGAATTTTCGCTCAGGTCACCCTTGT
>JAJPYV010000048.1 GCA_021204735.1 Prevotella sp. | reverse complement strand
GTTCCTAAGATATATAAGAGTAGCGTAATGTTGGCGCCAGAAGAAACTGACAATAGTTTATTGTCAAACTTTTCTTCATTGGCATCAATGGTAGGTATGAACATGAAGATGAATAGTAGTAATGATGCCATTTATCCTGAAATCTATCCTGATTTGATGGAATCAACAGCTTTTTTGACAGGCCTTTTCGATATAAAAGTTACTTCTAAAGACGGTAAGATAAACACTACCTACTTTGAGTATATGAAGCATCAAAAATATGCTTTTTGGGAATATCCTAAAGTTTTGGCTAATAAAATCGCGAAGAGTGTTAGGAAAAAAGACCCGAATATTGATGAATCTAAGGTAAATCCTTTCTATCTCACAAAAGATCAATTTGATATTATGAAGGGAATAAGCAAAAGCATTGATTGTTCCGTAGATAAAAAGACAAGTGTCATAACTATAGTCATTACAGCCCAAGACCCGCTTATTGCAGCAACTGTCGCTGATTCTGTAAAAGAAAGATTGCAGATTTTTATAACAGATTACCGAACCAATAAAGCGCGCAATGACCTTTCTTATATGGAAAAATTATATGATGAGGCAAAGAATCAATACCTTGAGTCGCAAGTTGCATATTCTCAATTTTCTGATGCCAACCAGGATTTGCTTCTTGAATCCGTAAAGTCTAAGCAAGACTATCTAGAGAATGACATGCAACTTAAATATAATATTTATACTCAAGTTACTCAGCAGCTGCAATTAGCGAGGGCAAAAGTTCAGGAAAGAACACCTGCTTTCACGGAAGTACAGTGTGCAACAGTTCCTGTGAAGCATAGCAATACGCCTAAAATAGTAATTCTGATATTGTTTGCCTTTTTGGGTTTCATTGTACGTGCTTCATGGTTGACATACAAAAACAAGAATATTATTTTCAGTTCGGTTGAAGAATAAGGAGATATGGGAATAAAAAACGGTAATAATGATAATTCCCCAACGTGGAGCGCATCAGCCTTATGTTGGAAACACTGGCGACTTTATTTAGTCGTATCTTTGTCATGTGTCCTATTGGCTGTGATTGTTACTGTTAGTATTCCAAAAACATACGCTGCTTTTGTCAAGGTTGCCGATGAACCAAAAGAAATAGACATTCTTGTAGGACTTAATAGTTATAAGGCGTGGATTAAGCAAGGTATTGCAAAAACATACGGTAAACAAGGTATGTCTTCACCAGATTTATATAGTTTTTTTCTACGTTCTAATACTTTTATGGAACAAATTTCTGCAATATACATAGATAATTATAATACCGACTATTATCATTATTTACTAAAATATCATAAACAAGCTTGGTGGATAAGTATATGCAAGAAAATTTCTTTACTATGGAGTAAACCTAATGAAAAAGACGAAATCTATAGTATCATTAAAAATAATGTAAGATCCAACTATAGCTCAAGAAATTCAACTATTACAATTCGTGTAGTAGACAATAATCCTGTAGTTGCAGCTCTTGTAGCAGATTCTGTCAGAAATCGCTTACAATTGAAAATAATAGAGAATAGAAGAGGTGTATCGCAAGCGAATTTAATAAATGCGACAAAAACAAAAGATCAGCTTGAGAAAAAGTATTGTGATGCACAAGATGAATACAATGCATATAGGGACAGTCATTTTGATGAAAGTCTACCAAATGTCAAAATAGCCCTTGATGGATTAAGAAAGGAACGGGATAGGGCATTCAATGATTATTCAGAAGCATACGAACAATATGAACGTGCAGAAATATTGAATCATAAGGAGGTAAATTCTTTTTCCGTGCTTAAGAATGTTACGGTGCCGATAAAGTCGTTTGAACCTATATTCATTGTTTATGTTCTTGTGTTTTTATTTCTTGGACTTGTATTCACAACATGGTGGATACTATTTGAGAGGTTGATAAAGTGTAAAAAATAGAAAATGTGGAAATTGCTATCTTAATCATATTTGCCATAATGTTGATCGCTTTCCGTGTTTACAAGATAGGCGATTACTTTTCCCCGTGGTTTATTACTGTGGGAATATGGTTTGTAATGATTTTTGCAATGCAGTTCCAGGGCGACTTGCTATATCCGCTTAGTGAACAGTTTCTTGTTTGTGTTTCTTTATGGGTTCCTGTTTTATGTATATCTTCTATCTTGACATATTATCTTCTTCCAGGTGTCAAGGATGAAAATGCTGCTGTAATGAGCGATGTTCCGTTAAGCGATAAGTTATTTAATATAATATACGTTGTGTCAATGATTATTACTCCAATGTATTTATATCAAATATTGAAAGTTGTAATGATGTTTGATACAACTGATATGCTTTATAATATACGTATATTATCTATTTATGGAGATGAGAATTATGGATTTCTCAATTATTCGTATATTCTTAATCAAGTGCTTCTTGTAATTGCGTTATGGAGATACCCTCATATACCAAAATGGCAGATAATAACCATTTATCTTGCTATATTGCTCTCTTGTTTCGCGATTATGGAGAAAGGTGGACTGTTTTTTGCTTTTTTCACCACTATATTTGTCCTCTTTGAGCGAGGATACATAAAATTACGTTCTATTATTATATGGGCTTTTGTAATTTTTATTCTTTTCTTTCTCTTCAATTTTATAAGGGAAGCACAATCTGATGATAAATCAGATACTACAATGACAATTTTAGAATTTGTTAGCATGTATATCCTTTCTCCTCCTGTTGCGTTTGGTATGGTTGACATAGATGTATCACAGCAGTTTGGATCACATACTTTCCAGACTATTTACCTTTTCCTCCAGCGTTTTGGTTATGATGTTGAGGTGAATACTAAGTTGCAGGATTTTGTTTTTGTACCTATTTCCACCAATGTGTACACTGTTTTCCAACCATTTTATCAGGATTTTGGATATCCAGGAATACCTTTTTTCGCATTGGTTTATGGTTTAATCAGCGGTTGGGCATATCGTCAGTTAAGAAATGGCAATGGGATAGGAAAGTGTCTTTATGCATATATTGCGCAAGTTTTGGTACTGCAATTCTATCAGGAAAATATCATGTTGAGTCTTGTTGCTGTGGTACAATTCGTATTCTTTGTCGTTATAATGTTACAGCAGAAAATAACTTTTAGTTTTCAAAAGAAAAGGAAATAGATATGATGAAGAAAATATTACATATATCTAAATATTACTATCCTGACTTAGGTGGAATAGAGAGCGTCGCGAAATATCTTGCCGAAGGTTTAGACAGTTTCGATAATATCGTGGTGTGTTTCTCGACAGATGGTAAGTATCATGAGGATGTTATAGATGGCGTTATGGTGTACCGTATAGCTGTTGATTTCTCGTTCATGAGTCAGGATGTGTGTTTTGATTATTACAGCAATCTGAAAAGGATATACAGGCAGTACAGTCCTGAAATAATTCTTGTACATTGTCCCAATCCGTTTGTATATCCAATTGTAACAAAAATTGCGGGATCTTATACCAAGATTGTATTGCTGTGGCATTCTGACATCCTTTCCAAAGGTTTGGTGTATAAGTTCATTCGTCCGGTGGAAAAGAGTATCTTGAAACGTGCTGACATGATTATCTCAACTAGTCCGAATTATATTCCGTTCTCACCTATTAGTAAATATGTGGAGAAAATAAAGGTATTGCAAAACGGAATATATACGAGGAATTTTCTCAAGCGTGAGGGTGATGATAAGCGGATAGAAGAGATTAGACGTAAGTATAATAATAAGAAAATCGTCCTTTATGTGGGAAGGCATGTGGCATATAAAGGCATTGACCTTTTGATAGAGGCAGAAAGGTATGTCAAGTCCGATTGTGTTTTTTTAATCGGTGGTACTGGGGGGATGACAGAATCATTGAAAGAACTTGTGAAAGACGGACAGCGTATTGAGTTTCTCGGACGGCTTACTGATGATGATATGCGCTGTTATCAATATGCGTCAGATGTGTTTGGCTTTTCTTCTGTCACTAAGGCTGAAGCGTTTGGAGTGGCTCTCGCTGAGGCCATGTATTGCGGTTGTGTTCCTGTATGTTTCACGTTACAAGGCTCTGGTGTAAACTGGGTTTCCATTGGTGGAGAGACGGGTGAGGAGGTGCCATTACGTGATGTCAAGGCGTATGCGGCATCAATTGACAAACTTCTCTCATCTCCTGAATTGTGTCGGTGTTATGCAGAGGCTGCTCATGAGCGTATAGAAAAGATGTTCACCTGTGAGGTTGCCGTAAAAGAGGCCAAGAAAATATTCAACGAATTATAACTTTTGCATGAATATGACCGTAGCTGTTTTAATGTCGACATACAATGGTGAAAAGTATCTTCGGGAGCAATTAAACTCTATTCTGGCACAGGATGAGGTTTGTTGCAAAATTCTCGTAAGGGACGATGGATCGTCAGACAGTACAGTGAATATTCTCAATGATTATCAGGAGAAGGGCTTGCTTACGTGGTATAGAGGCAAAAATATGGGTCCTGCTAAAAGTTTTATGCAGTTGCTTTATGATGCGGATGATGCTGATTTTTTTGCTTTCTCCGACCAGGATGACTATTGGAAACCTGAAAAGTTGAAGGTGGCAGTAGAAAGTCTTAAAGGATACACACAGAAACCTGCTTTTTATTTTAGTCAGACACAACTTGCCGATAAGGATTTGAATCCTATAGAAAGTGTTAAGATTAACCCTTTGTTGACTTTTGGTGAATCTCTTGTCTATGAGTTTTGTGGCGGTTGTACGATAGTGATGAATCGTGAGTTACGTAACATCCTTAAAACTTACTCACCTTGTTACATTCCTATGCATGATGTGTGGGCATATAGCGTGGCTCTTGCGATTGGTGCAAAGGTCGTTTTCGACAAGACACCGCAAATTCTTTATCGTCAGCATGGTGATAATACAATAGGGCAGGGTAATAGTGATCTTCATGAGTGGAAAAGGCGCATGAGACGCTTGATAGGCAAGGAACATTCCCGTTGGAGACGTGCTTGTGAGATTAAGAAGGGCTTTTATGAGCTAATGCCGATAGAAAACAAGGAGATAGTTGATATGTTCGTAAACGGCAAGAAAAGGCTTTTGAATAGGATTAGATTATTGTATGCCAAACAGTTTGAATGTTCCAATAAACATAC
>JAJPYV010000284.1 GCA_021204735.1 Prevotella sp. | reverse complement strand
CTTATTTCCTTAGACACCCTATCACGTTACGAAGGGTTGTATCATCTACTTTGCGGTAACGTGCAAATGCTTTTGAACCGTTTACGTGTCCGCTCATAGCACCTATTAAGTTAGGGTCTGGGCATCCATTGTTATAGATGTTTCCGATAAATGTTCTTCGTGCCATGTGGGAGCTTGCAACTTCATTTAACGGTTTCCATTCTTCCTCGCCCGATACGCTGTTCCTTACCTTGACTTTATCCGTTACGCCTGCAATTGTGAATATCTGTTTTATCTTATCATCATATATCACTTTATTGATTGTTGGGAATAAATAACCATTGGAGTCCTGCCCTTTGTATTTGGCAATTATATTCAGTGTGTCATCGTCTAATGGTACGACAGCTGTAACGGACTGCATACCTTTGTTTCGTGTCTTAATTGGCGTGTAAATCAAGTAATAACCATCTTCCTTTTTTACAATATTGTCAAAAGTGAATCGTGCCAAATCTGAGACTCTGCATCCTACTAAACACTGAAACGTGAAGGCATCCCTATACTTTTCAAGTATTGTATTTTTCATTGGCGTATTTGCTATTAAATCTCGTTGTTCGATTGTGATGTAATAGGGCGTACCGTAATGAACCGAACCTATCTCAAACTTTTTAAAAGGGTTGTTCTCTGTTATCTCTTGTTTGTTGAGCCACGACCAAAATACTTTTAAATAGTTCATCTTGTTAACGACCATGTTCTCTCCACGTTTCCTAACAGTTTCTTTGCCGTTTCCTAAAAATGTAGGATATTGGGTTCTTATTTCCTCAAAGAGTTTTGGGTTCTTATCTCTTAATTCTTTCTCTTTGCGGAGGAAGATTCTAATATCCTCTAAATCTTTAACCGTAAACTTATTAATATCTATCTCAAAGTTTTTGTTAGATGTTTCCTGCATATACCTTTGATATTTGTAGATGTTCCGGAACACTGATTTAAATTGCAGTTTTGAACCATCACTTATTGTTGTTTGGTTTAGATAATCTTCCGCCAAATCAAAGAATGTCTTGACTTTTGCGGCATCCTGCTTGTTTGGATGGTAGAAATTGTCTACAATGTTAAATAACCATTTGCAGTCCATAACACTTCGGTCAGTTTCATCAAAACGATCCTGGATATAGTTTACTAACATCTGTAACTTTGTAGACTGTTCACGATGGTACGCTGCATTCTCTTTCGTTTCATTACGTTTCTTTGAGTTCTTGATACCTTGTGTTTTGTCAAAATAGGGTTCATCAATGTAGATGTTACTTTTTGCACGCATCGTTGTTACTTTTCCATTGCAATAGGGTTGAATTTTCAGTAACAGACGATAGCGGTTTTCACTGTTAGCTTTCGCTGTCTTGTCAAAAAAGATTTTAATCATGATTGTAATATTTAAGTTAAACTTATATTGATAGTGCAAAGATAGTGATTTATATTTAAACCACAAATTTTTTGACTAAATTTCTGACTAAAAAGACCTAATTTGACTAAATTGGACTTAATGTATGCTTAATATGTTTCTTTATTGAGATATGCTATAATACTGTTTACGAGCACTTTAAATCAAGTATTATTGAAATATCGGCAAATACGATTTAATAAAATGTAAAATTAGTTATTTTATTGCAAAATTACACTAATTATTCGTTTAAATGCCTTATCTTTGTAATGAATATTGAGAAATTTCAATGAAAATAACGAAAAACAGATATCTCTTGGGCTTCTCCATTGTGGTAGTATTGCTTGCCCTTGTACGTATAATCTTCCCTTCGGTGGATAGTGACACTACAGAGAAAACTGCTCAGACGCAAGTAAAAGATTCGCTGTCCGCTAAGGATGATAAAAAACCTGAAAAAGTGGCGCACGTGAAAAAGGTTAAAAAGTTGAAGCCTGTTGCTAAGACAAGTCGCATTGATAGCGTAAATAGAGAAAAGAACTCCCAATCATCTCCTGTTACAAAACCTGCGAAAAAGACTGCTGCAACAAAACCTGCCACAAAATCCTCGAAGAATGCTGCTGTGTCTTCGCCGTTTCCGATTCCTGTACCTAACTTTTTCGATTCTGATTACAACGAGATAAAAAACAGGATTAACAGTGTTCCAAGTTATGCCAAGGCGTTTCCCGATGGGCAGGACTTGCAGATTAAGGCTGCTAATAAGTATGGTGTTTCTCCGGTGCAGAACCGTAGCGATGCCGAGCAGCGTAAGTCGGAATTGGTGTATGTCGGTGCGAGTCCCTATTATCATATCGACAAACTGCAAAGGAGTATTCCATATCTCGTTCCTCGTGCTGCCGTTCTACTTAACGACATCGGACGGGCGTTCTTCGATAGTCTTCAAATCAAGGGTGTACCATTGAACCAGATTATCGTAACGAGTGTACTCCGCTCTCGTGATGATGTAAAGAAATTGAGTAACTACAACAGCAATGCCACAGAAAACTCATGTCATCTCTATGGCACAACTTTCGATATTTGTTACAACCGCTATAAGACGGTGAGCGATCCAGACTTTCCACCACGTCGTGCAGTCCGCAATGATACCCTCAAATGGGTACTTAGTGAGGTTCTTCGTGATATGCGTGAAAATAATCGTTGTTATGTGAAATACGAAGTGAAGCAAGGCTGTTTCCACATCACAGTAAGATAATAAAAGCGGACATCAGTCCGCTTTTATAGTGAATGATAATTCTTCTTTTTCTGAATTTTTGTCAACCAAAATAGTGTTGCCTTTCTTCAGTTTGCCATCCAACAGCATTTCGCACACGCCATCTTCGATATACGTCTGTATTGCACGTTTCAACGGGCGGGCACCAAACTGAACGTCATAACCTTTCGTTGCTACAAATTCTTTTGCTGTGTCGGTTATCTCCATGGTATAACCCATATCCTCAACCCGCTTGTACAATCCTTCCAACTCAATTCCTATAATCTGCTTTATTGCCTCAAGGTCGAGCTGGTCGAATGTGATTATCTCGTCCAAACGGTTTAGGAACTCAGGACTGAATTGCTTGCTCAGACTCTTCTGTATTATACTCCGGGCATATTCCTTGTCCTTGTCGTCCATGTTCACGCCAAGTCCTCCAGCATTAAATCCCACGCCTCTGCCAAATTCCTTCAACTGACGTGTTCCAGCGTTACTGGTCATAATTATCACGGTGTTGCGGAAATCTACAGTCCTGCCATTTCCGTCAGTAAGCCGCCCTTCGTCAAGCACTTGCAGCAGCATGTTGAAAACGTTGCCATGTGCTTTCTCTATCTCGTCTAAAAGCACGATAGAGTAGGGATGTCTGCGCACTCTTTCTGTAAGTTGTCCACCTTCCTCATATCCTACGTATCCCGGAGGTGCTCCAACAAGTCGGGAGGTGTTGAAACTCTCGCTGTACTCGCTCATGTCAATACGTATCATCGAGTCGCTCTTGCCGAACATCTGTTCTGCCAATTTCTTTGCGAGGTATGTCTTGCCGACACCTGTCGGACCTAAGAACAAAAACGCTCCTATTGGTCTGTCGGGCTCATGCAGTCCTACTCGGTTGCGCTGTATCGCTTTCACCACCTTGTCTATTGCCTTATCCTGCGCTATCACTGCACGTTTCAGCACTTCAGCCATCTTACTGAGCTTTGCACCTTCGTCTTCCTCCATGCGCTGAACAGGCACGCCTGTCATTACTGACACTACGTTTGCAACATCATGCTCTGTCACGATGTCTCGCTCTGTGGAACAGTTGTTCAACCATTGTTCTCTCAGTCGTTCCATTTCAGCTTCAAGTTCAAGTTGCTTGTCCCTGAAACTTGCTGCCAACTCGAATTTCTGGTTCTTCACGGCTTCCAACTTCCGTTCTTTCACGTAGGCAATTTCTTTTTCCTTCTCCTCAATCTCTGGTGGCACATGAGCGTTTTTCAGGTGCACACATGAGCCAGACTCGTCGAGTGCGTCTATCGCTTTGTCAGGAAATGAACGGTCGGTGACATATCTATCTGTCAATTTGACGCACGCAGTTAAGGCTTCGTCAGAATATGTCACGTTGTGGTGCTTCTCGTATCGCTCCTTGATATTCTTGAGTATGGCGGATGTTTCCTCGGCGGATGTCGAGTCAACGATAATCTTTTGGAAACGGCGTTCTAATGCACCGTCTTTCTCTATCGAGTTGCGGTATTCATCGAGGGTCGTTGCCCCGATACACTGCATCGTACCTCTTGCCAACGAAGGTTTTAGCATGTTTGCTGCGTCCATAGAGCCAGGTGTTGACCCAGCTCCCACTATGGTGTGTATCTCGTCGATGAATATTATCACGTCGGGATTTTGTTCAATCTCTTTTATCAATGCACGCACCCGTTCCTCAAACTGACCTCTGTATTTCGTTCCAGCCACGATACCAGCCATATCAAGACTGATTATACGCTTATTGAAAAGCACTGGCGATGTCTGGTGGTCGTGTATCAGTTGTGCTAATCCTTCTACAATCGCACTCTTTCCTACACCCGGCTCTCCAATGAGTATCGGGTTGTTTTTCTTGCGGCGGCAGAGTATCTCTATCACCCTCTGCATCTCTTTTTTACGCCCAACTACAGGGTCGAGCTTGCCTTCTGCGGCAGCTTGTGTCAAGTCAATGCCGAAATTGTCAAGCACAGGTGTCTTGCCTCCCGGCTTTTTTGTCGCCGTAGTGCTCCCTCCCTGTTGTCTTGACCTTTGTGAATTGCTTCCGTTGAGGTTCAGTGTGTCGTCATCGTCCTTTTCTGGAATGTCAAGACCATCCGACACTGTTTTCCTCATGCTCTGAAAATAAGCTAATGTGTTCTCGTATGTCATATTGTTGTATTCCAAAACATCCTTCGCACCATTGTCCATACCGTCATGCAGTATGGCAAGCAAAAGGTGCTCCTCACTCACTGTGTGGTGCGCCATTCTACGAGCCTCTAAAACCGCTAATTTCAGTATCTTACTTGCCTTTTCATTAAGTAAAAGTTCATGGGTGTTCAATGGACGGAAAAGGTCGTCTTCGCGCACTTTCTGCTCGAGTTCGCTCTTCACGGAATGTAAGTTGATATCTGATTTAATGAAAAATTCATGTATCGGACTTGTCTTGTCGCGCATGATGCCTAACAGCAGATGCTCAGGACCTACCGAT
>JAJPYV010000366.1 GCA_021204735.1 Prevotella sp. | reverse complement strand
GATTATATGGATTATTTGAAAGATGGTATAAAAATTATTATAAAATTACAAAATGCATTTAAAGCAGAAAATTACACAGATGCATTTAATTATTGTCTTACTTTAGCTAACAGTGATTATCCAGCAAGATATGAATTTCAAGGGCTTTTAGCAGTAATGTATTCAGAGGGTTTAGGATGTTCTAAAAATGTCGACAAAGCTATTTATTGGTTTAGAAAAGCAATAAAAGAAGGCAGTCCTTCCGCTGGATATAATTTATTCATTCAACTTTTATATGGTAATTCATTTGATATTGATGACGATGAATTGTTAGAAGCACTTTCTTCATCGGCAAATCGTGGTTATGTACCTGCCTATTCCACGTTAGGCGTTATGTTAGGAATTGATGGAAAGACACAGGAGGAAGGCTATTGGTATAAAAAGTCTGCTGAAAGTAATGATATTATAGGAATGTTAGATTATGGATGTTATCTTTCCGCTGTTAAACATGATAAGCAAAATGCATTGTATTGGCTGAAAAAAGCATATAATGACAATAGATTGGAGTCTGTATTAGAAAATAATTCTCTTAAGACAGATGGAATGAGAACAAAGCAAGATATAGAGACTCTTATTTATAAAGTCGAACATGACCAACCTGTTCTTTCTCCATCTGCTATATATGGTGAAGGAACAAATTCTACTCATGTAAGTAATAATAACACTCACGTTACACCATCCCAGCCAACAGTTACTCAACCAACTGTAACAACAAATAGTAGTGGTAATAGCTATTATTCTAAAAAACGTCATTACCACAAACCTTTTAATTGCCCGGAAGATGATTATTACCTTGCTGGATTATCTGTAGGATATGTTCAAAAACAATGGACATATAAAAGTGATGGTGAAAAGGGAAAATTCGGCTATTGGGATGATTCAAAGTGTATATGTGGTTTACAGGCAGGAATCCGTGTCGAGCCTCTCTTTAAATATGGCTTTGGATTAGATACAGGATTATATTATGAATTTTATTATTCAAAGAGTGACCCATTGACTGAATACGGTGAAACGTATTCTCCTTCATTAGTAGAACACGCTCTATACCTTCCCGTACACTTGGAATACAGAGCTAATATTTCAAAATTATTCCAAATATTCATATATGGTGGGATAGGTCTTGACTTTGGTATTTCTGCCAAATTAAAAACAAACAATGATTATTTGGAATACGATGACGATAATGCATACGATGATTATTGGAAAAGATTTAATGCTTCTCTCGAATATGGTGGAGGTATAAGGATAGACAGATTTCAAGTTGATTTTACCTTGTCTAATGGTTTGATAAACATGAGCAAAGACTCTGATATAAAGGTCAAACAAAATAAAAACATAATGTGCACTTTGTCTGTGATGATGTAATTATATAGTCAACCATTAAGTGTATATTTACAGAAAAAGCGTATTTGACAAGTTGCCAAATGCGTTTTTTTATCATGGTAGATAGCCTTGTTCCTGTTTTTGCCACCTAATCTAAGAATCGGTACTATAGGTAGTTGTGATAGGGATTTTTAATTAAATTTGGGTAATGCAAGCAAATTCCTACCCTTTTTAAATATGTAAAATATTTTGCCCATATTTCTGCTTTCTTGACAAAACGCATTAAATTATGTCCATTCAATTGTTTGTGGCAGTTTGAGGTACTTTTTGAATAAATTGTGTATTACGTATTGGTGAAAACAGGAAAAGGATAATCAAAACTTGTTGAGCAAGTGAATTATTGTCTCGATTTCTGCATTTTCAAGAACCTGATTTAATGGGATGCTGAGTTCTTGGGCGTGGATTTGCTCTGTTATCGGCAAATGCAGTGATGATAGGGCGGGATAGCAGTGTTGCTTGTGGGGTGGAATTGGGTAGTGGATGAGTGTTTGTATTCCATTTGTTGTAAGGTACTGCTGCAGTTCTTCACGTTGCTCACACAATATCGGGAAAATGTGATGAACGCTGTTCTCACAATATTCAAGACTTGGAAGGCGCAATTTCGGGTTGTGGATATTCTGGATATAACGTTTGGCGAGGGCCTTTCGTTTGGCGTTGTCGGCATCGAGATATGGCAGTTTTGTGCGGAGAATGGCAGCTTGAATTTCGTCCATACGGCTGTTGCGCCCGATATAGTCAAACACGTACTTACGACTTGAACCATAGTTGGCTATGGCTCTTATAACATTGGCTAATTCTGCATCGTTAGTGGTTACAGCACCAGCATCACCGAGTGCACCGAGGTTTTTGCCAGGATAGAAACTGTGCCCTGCGGCATCCCCTAATGAGCCTGTACGCCTTCCGTTAAATGTACAACCATGAGCTTGTGCGTTGTCCTCCAATAGTTTTAGGTCGTATTTTTTGCAGAGTTCTCCGATATGGTCGGTATATGCGCAACGGCCATACAAATGCACAAGCATTATTGCCTTTGTCTTTTCGGTTATTGCATCTTCAATACGGTTGTCATCAATCTGGAGCGTGTCTATGCGTGGCTCTACAAGTACTGGAACAAGGTTGTTTTCTGTAATGGCAAGTATTGTTGCGATATAGGTGTTGGCAGGAACAATTACTTCATCTCCTTTTTTCAGCACGCCCATTTCAATATAGGCACGTAGGATAAGTGTAAGAGAATCGAGACCGTTGCCACATGTTACGCAATGTTCCGTTCCGATGAATTTGGCATATTCCTCCTCAAAACGTCTGTTCTCCTCGCCTAAGAGATACCAGCCACCGTCAACGACACGCCTAATGGTAGAATTTATTTCTTCCCCATGACATGCCGTAACTTTCTGTAAGTCTAAATATTTAATCATAGTTCCCATTCATAAGTATCATAACACACACCGCGACCGCCGAAACCCTCTTTCTGGTATATCAAACTCTCATTGAGATAATTGCCGTGTTCTTCCGTTGACTTGCCGAAATCGAAATATTGATAGTCGAGAAAGTCATGGTTGAGGATAATATTGTAGATAGCATCAATCACCCGTAGATGTTTTCCCTCAGGACTTGCTGAGATATATTGCGCATGAACAACCTTGTCGGTTATGTAAAGTATCGTTCCGCCATAGACAACATCACCCTTACGAGCCACATATAATATAATGTTGTCGGGAAAACGTGATTTCAGCAGTTCAATCTCATCTATGGTGTGAACAGGTTTTACGCCATATTTGTTTGACAAGTTATTATTCAGGACATCCCAGAACTTTGGGAAGTCATCGCTGCGCTCCACAGTTATGCCGTTGTTGGCAGTCTTGTTTATTCCGTATTTCCTGTCCCTGTGCCACTTGATTTTGTCGCTCATTACTATCGTTGATGAAATATCACGTGCTATCAATTTGGCATTGCACTCACGGAAGATAGCATATAAATCTTCTTCTGCGGGGTGCTTGTGATAGATCCACGGAATGCACTTATATTGCACTTTCTTTATGCTATTAGTGTGCAGATAGTCGTTCAATTCATGAAACAATGTAACAGTTTCTGCAGCAGAAATATTGTCATCGGTAATCAGACCGCCGTAAGTCAGTCCTTGGTGTGAGTAAAGGGTATCGCCGTTGACATTTGCAGGGAACAGAGCACGCAGAGTGTTTTCGGTATAAAACAAGAGGGAATAGTCGCAGAACCTGTCGGAATGGTAATCCATATAATTCCTGTCAAAGAGGAAAGTACCATTCTTGGAGTGTTTTACAAACTCATTCCATACATTCTTATAATCTTCAGAATATCGTCTTATTTCGAACATTTCACGTATTCCAAAAACTCGTCATATTCCCTTATGTAATCTTCTTCTTCGAAATATTCCGAAGCGAGGACAAGGCACACAGCACCAGAAGAGAAGTCATCAAGCGTCCGCCATATACTCTTGTCAATAAACAAACCTTGGTATGGATGGTTCAATAGGTATGTCCTCTTGCTCGTTCCGTCATCAAGGGTTACGTTGAAACTGCCACTGACCGCAACGAGGAGCTCAAGACAATCCTTGTGGGCATGACCGCCTCGACTTTCACCACCAGGCACATCATAAACCCAATATACCCTTTTTACGTTGAAAGGAATACTCTTGATATTTTCTGCGACAGTGAGATTACCACGTGTGTCAATTACCTTTGGCAATTCTATTATCCTATTCATATTCTTTAATGACGGCTTTTATTATGAAGATACAGATACCTATTTAATCACGGTGCTTGCCAACCGCTTAGCTTTGTCACGAAGTGCAGTGGTGTCGGCACTTAAGTCACCATAACAGAGGACGACACCCATACGTCTGTTGATATGCTGTTCTTGTTTCCCGAAAATCCTTAGACGAGTATAGTCCTCACTAAGCACATCGGTCATATTGTATTCAGGCTCATGATGAGCTTCTTCTTTTGCGAGTACAACAGCACTCGCTCCTGCATGCTCAAGGTGAATTGCTGGTATAGGTAATCCCATTACTGCCCGGAAATGCAGTTCAAACTCATTGAGGTTGAGGGTATGACCGAGTGTTACCATACCAGTATCGTGTGGACGGGGAGACAACTCCGAGAAGATAACGCCCCTGTCCTTGCTGAGGAAAAACTCAACGCCCCAGATACCTGCTCCTGTAAGAGCTTTTGTGACGGCAGCCGCCATCCTCTTAGCCTCGTTAAGATCACTCTCACTGATATTAAACGGTTGCCAACTTTCACGATAGTCACCGCTAATCTGCACATGACCTACAGGTGGACAGAACAAAGTTTCGCCGTTTTTCTGAGTTACAGTAAGTAATGTAAACTCGCTGTCGAAATGGATAAACTCCTCGATAATCATCTCTTTCACATCACCACGACTGCCTTCCATAGCTGCATTGAAAGCAGCTTCAATTCCGCTCTCATCCTTTACGATGCTTTGACCATGACCAGATGAAGACATGAGCGGTTTTATAACGCATGGAAAACCTATTTCCTTAGAATGCTCTTTCAGCTCCTCAAGAGTTTTTGCATAGAAATATTTTGCTGTTTTCAGTCCTAATTCCTTTGCTGCCAAATCACGTATAGCCCGTCGGTTCATCGTGAAGTTCACCGCCCTTGCACTCGGTGTTACCTGTATACCTTGTTTCTCGTAATCGAATAGACGTTCCGTGCGGATAGCTTCAATCTCCGGTACAATAATGTCTGGTTGGTGCTTTGCGACAGCTTTGTCAAGAGCGTTGCCATCGAGCATACTGAACACCTCACACTCATCGGCAACTTGCATTGCAGGGGCATTTGGATAACGGTCACACGCAATGACATATTGTCCCGCACGTTTTGCGGCGATTACGAATTCTTTTCCTAACTCGCCAGAGCCTAATAATAATATCTTTTTCATATCTATTATCGATTTGCATACATTTGTTCGTAGTATTTCTGGTAGTCGCCACTGGTAACCTCACTAATCCAATCCTGGTTCTCAAGGTTCCAACGGATAGTTTTTACTATGCCGTCGGCGAACTTTGTCTCTGGATACCACCCAAGTTCATTCTTGATTTTTGTGGGGTCTATTGCATAGCGTTGGTCATGACCAAGGCGGTCGGTAACAAAGGTTATCAAGTCTTCGTTAATCCAGTCGATATCGATGTTACCATCAGCATCTTTAACCTGTTTCTTAAGAACTTCTCGTAAGTTTTTATCGGCCTCCATCATATCGTGGATAGTCTTAATAGTGAGTTTAACAATGTTGATGTTAGTCATCTCATTATGACCTCCAACATTGTAAATTTCACCATCTTTACCTTCGCGGACAACGAGGTCAATAGCCTTGCAATGATCCTCCACATATAACCAGTCACGCACATTCTCACCCTTGCCGTAAACAGGCAGTTTTTTGCCCTCCAAGATATTATTGATAATCAGTGGAATCAATTTTTCTGGGAAGTGATAAGGGCCATAGTTGTTTGAACAACGTGTAATAGTAGTTGGCATGTGATACGTGTCGTGGTAAGCCATAACGAACATATCAGCACTTGTCTTTGACGCACTATAAGGGCTATGGGGGCACAAGGGTGTTTTTTCCGTGAAGAAGCCCTCGGAACCTAAAGAGCCATAAACCTCATCAGTACTTACCTGATGAAAGCGTTTCCCTGTTTTCCAAATGGGATAACCCACCTCATCTTTGCCGGTGACCCAAGCCTTGCGAGCTGCATCCAACAGATTCTGTGTGCCAAGAATGTTAGTCTGCAAGAACAGCTGCGGATTCTCAATACTGCGGTCAACATGACTTTCAGCAGCGAAGTTCACCACATAGTCGATATCATTTTCGGCAAAAAGGCGGTCGGCCAATTCACGGTCACAGATATCCCCATGAACGAAAATGCACCGCTTGTTGTCAATATCATTTTTAATTGTACCATAGTTGCCTGCGTATGTGAGTGAGTCAAGTACAATTATTTTAATATCCTCTTCCTTGTATTTTTTGTAAAGAAGGTACTTGATGAAATTGCCACCGATAAAACCGGCAGCCCCTGTAACGAGATAAGTCTTCATTTTATATGTTGTTTTGTAGTTATAATTATTAGTAATAACGTAAAATTAAGCATTGTTATTGTGATGTTGTAAGAACAAACTCTAATGCTTAGAAGTGAGCATCTCCCTTTCGGGGATCAGTAAGAGTTACAACCTCAAGATCCTTGAATTCAGTACCATCAACAGTAAGTCTTACTATCGTCCTATCTTTATGCCAACCCTGAAGACCCGCAGCACCCGGGTTGATGTGCAAAAGGTTGAGAGTCTTGTCATATTTCACCTTGAGAATGTGAGAATGCCCACTGATGAACAAATGTGGAGTGGTAGCATAAATAGAGTTACGGATACTTACATCGTAATTTCCAGGATAGCCGCCGATATGCTTCATGAGAATATTGGCGTCCTCGCATTTCCAACGCAGTGTCTCGGTAAACATTCGTCGCAGGTCGCCGCCGTCGCAGTTGCCATAGACAGCCCTGAATGTGCGGTATTCAGCAAGCCGTTGCGCCACCTCAAGTGAACCGATGTCACCAGCGTGCCAGATCTCGTCGCAAGGTTCAAAATATTTCAGGTATCTGTCATCCCAATAAGCGTGGGTGTCACTGATAATCCCTATCCGTTTCATTCTGTCGTTGTGTGTATTTCCATATAAAATCAGAGAGCGAATTTCCTTCTCACAAACTCCTTGATGAAGTCAACCGTACCGTCAATGCCCAAGATACCTGAGTTTATGCACAGGTCATACGACTTGCCGTCGCCCCATGTTTTGCCAGTGTAGTAGTTGTAATATGATGAACGGATGCTCTCGCCGTGCTCTATTAATTTTTCTGCCTCCTCATCAGAGCAGGAATGTATCTTACTTATACGTTTAATTCTATTTTCAAGGCTTGCCGTTATGAAAATGTCAACCTTGTTATCGAAGTCTCGTAGCACATAGTCAGCGCAGCGACCCACGAACACACAGGAGTGGTTTTCGGCAGCCTTGCGGATAGCATCGCTCTGGAATTGGAACAGACTTTCCTGCGACAGTTTGTTGCTGTAGAAATAATGTCCCGAGGCGTAAGGTGCGTTCATGTGGAATAACGACTTGAAGAAATTAGTGTTCTCGTCGTTCTCCTCGAAAATCTTCTCACTGAAACCACTCTCCTTTGCCGCAAGGTTGAGAAGTTCCTTGTCATAAAATTCGCAGCCAAGGTCTTCGGCAAGTTGTTTGGCTATCACCCTGCCACCGCTTCCGAGCTGTCTTCCGACATTGATAATGATGTTTTTTGTGTTTTCCATATTATATAGCAGTATTAAATTGTTTTTTCATTTTTTTCAGTTGGTGAGCCAACATGAATATAGTTACGATAGAAGCTATGATGTCGGCACCAGGGATTGCCATCCATACACCGTTTAACTTGAAGATAGGCGGTAGGATAAACAACAAAGGCAAGAAGAACAGCATATTGCGGGAGAGAGCCAAGAAGATACTGATGTTCACCTTTCCGATACTCTGGAAGAAGCCAGTCGCCACCATCTGGAGGCCTACTATCGGCAGTGCTAACATGTTCACCTTTACGGCGACTTCGGAAATTTCGATAAGTCCCGGGTCGGTTGTGAACAGGCGCACACACTGGTATGGCCAGATATGAACTATCAGGAAGCCGATGGTCATCACGATAACCCCTGCCGTAGCAGTATATTTAAGAACCTTGATTACTCTCCCTAAATTCTGCGCACCATAATTGTAACCCGCAATAGGAAACATACCCTGGTTGAGACCCATCACCACCATCACGAATAGGAATACCAACTTATGGGCTATACCGTATGCACCAACCGCTAAGTCTCCACCGTAATGTACGAGAGTGTTGTTTATGAAAATCACTACGATACAGGCGCATACGTTCATGGAGAACGGAGAGATACCGATAGCAAGGATGTTTTTCACAATGTTCTTTCTTAGTTTGTAGATACCATGCTGGAAATGAATGATGTCATCTTTATTACAGAACTGCTTGAACTGCCACATCAGCACAGTAGTCTGTGAGATGATAGTCGCCAATGCAGCACCACGTATACCGAGGTGCAACGACCAGATGAATATCGGAGCGAGAATCACGTTCAATATCACTGTGAATATAGTGGCGTACATCGCCTTCCGAGGCTTACTGGCAGCACGGAGAATGGCATTCATTCCAAAGAACATGTGGGAGAATACATTACCTATCAAGATAACCGTCATGTACTCATGTGCGTAGGGTAAAGTCTGTTCGCTTGCACCGAAGAAATAGAGAATTGGGTCAAGAAATATAAGTGCAATCACACCGAACGAGATACCGATTATGGTGTTGAGCACTATACTTGTACCAAACACCTGTTGTGCCATGGCATAGTCTTTTTGTCCCAGTTTAATTGATATACACGTCAGCGAACCAGCACCAACTGCTGCACCAAAAGCAGAAGCCAAGTTCATCAGAGGAAAGGTTATTGCGAGTCCCGATATCGCAAGGGGGCCAACGCCTTGTCCGATAAAAATGCTGTCAATGGTATTGTAAAGCGACGATGCCGTCATCGCAATAATTGCTGGCAGAGCGTACTGCATGAGTAGTCTGCCCATCGGTTTCGTACCGAGTTCAAGTGTTGCCTGTTTGTTATCCATTTCTTTTACTTCTCTTATTAAAACCTTAATATATGTTGTTTACAGCAACTACTGAAAGAATGAGATTGCCTTTTGTGCTTTAAGACATAGAAACCTGTGTTTTTAGAAACACTAATGGTTGTCGACTTTTCTCATATACATATTAGAGTTCCTGTAGTTCTTTCAGTTTGTCAGCCACCTTCTCAATCATCACTGTAGCCAAAATGATGTCACCGTTGCGGTCAAGGATATAAGTGGTTGGTATCCATTTTATGTTGTAGAGTTTTGAAATCTCCGTATCTTTCCACTTCTTTAATTCACTAAGGTGCAACCAGTCCATGTTGTTCTCATTTACATACTTAGTCCAATTGTCCTTGTTGTCATCGAAAGAAATACTTACAAAAGTTGCCACGTTGCTGAATTGTTCGTGAAGTTCTTTCAATCTTGGTACGTCCTTGCGGCAGTCAGGGCACCATGAAGCCCAGAAATCGAGAACCAAATAGTTGCCTCGGAGTGAACTTAAAGAGACGCTCGTGCCGTCGATAGCATTAAGGGTGAACTCTGGTGCGGATGTTCCAGGTTGCAACAGTTCTTTCGCATATAGCGAATCAATATCTTCAGCCATTACATTAGTAGTGATAGCGAAAGTTAGTGTCAATAAAAACAATATCTTTTTCATATTCTTTTGTCTGCTCCCCACATCATCTTTTCACGCAATGTGGCGAAATAGTTTTGTTTACTACGTTTTATTATACTAATATAATAAGGTGCTTTCTGTATCGTCAGAGTGGTATGTTCTTCACATTTCTCTGACTGTCCATCTACTGCTATGAGGAAATTGTGACTACGGCTCTCTACTGTTAATGTTATGACAGAGTCATCAGGGATGGCAATCGGACGGATGTTCAGGCTGTGAGGCGCTACGGGGGTGAGACAAAGTATTCCCGTTTGCGGAGCTATTATCGGACCTCCATTAGATAATGAATAAGCAGTAGAACCAGTTGGAGTGCTTACTATCAATCCATCAGCCTGATATGTTACAAGGAACTCACCGTTGATACTTGCATGTATGGAAATCATTGAAGCGATGTCGCGTTTTAGCACTGCAATGTCATTGAGAGCACAAGGAAAGTTCTGTAATGGGTCGCCGTCACTCTTCACATGAATTACAGAATGTTTTTCGATTCTGAAATCACCTTTATAAACACATTCCAAAGCATTCTCAATCTGTGAAGGAACAATGTCGGCAAGGAAACCTAACCTACCCACGTTTATTCCGAGGATGGGAATATTCTTGTCTCCCACATGAGTAGCGGCACGCAAGAGCGTTCCGTCACCACCCATAGAAATTACGTAGTCAGCTGTGAAATTACTGTTTTCAAATGTGGAAACACAACCTTTTTCTATTCTCCCAGTGCTGACGAGGAAATCGTAGAACTGCTTCTCGATACAAATCTCTGCTCCTTTTTCGTTGAGAAAAGACACTATTTTAGTGACATTTTCCGACTTTTTTGCTTGGTAAGAGTTGCCGAACAAGGCAAATTTCAAGTGAGGTAAGTTCATATTTTAACCTTTTTACATCTTTAATTTGTACTGAATGGTGATAAATACCAAACATTTTGTAACTTTGCCGCGGTGAAATGTCCAACGGAAATAAATACAAGGCCAAAAACGGACGGTTACATTTATATAACTTCCGTTGCCATCTGATTGAAGTGCAAAGTTACAAAATTTGCTTAAATATAGATATTGTAGGTAAATTAAAATTCTAAAAAATGACAAAATTAAGCGTTAACATCAATAAGGTCGCCACTCTCCGAAACGCACGTGGGGGAAACAATCCCGATGTGTTGAAAGTGGCTTTGGACTGTGAGAAGTTTGGCGCACAAGGGATAACGGTGCACCCTCGCCCCGATGAAAGACATATTAGATACAACGATGTCAGGGAATTGAGACCGCATGTTACAACTGAGTTCAACATCGAGGGCAACCCGATTGACAAATTCATTGATTTGGTGTTGGAGGTAAAGCCGACACAGGTTACACTCGTTCCTGATTCTGAAGAACAGATAACAAGCAATCATGGTTGGGACACTATGACAAATGAGAATTTTCTTACTAATGTGATAGGACAATTTAAGAGTGCGGGAATTAGGACTTCTGTTTTCGTTGATGCAAATCCAAATATGGTGCAGTACGCAGCGAAATGTGGTGCAGACAGGGTGGAACTTTATACAGAACCGTATGCTTCTGGATATGAAGAAGCCCGTGAAGAGGTGATAAAACCGTTTATTGAGGCTGCAATTGCTGCCCATGAAATTGGTATTGGACTAAATGCAGGGCACGATCTTAGTCTTAAGAACCTTCAATATTTTTGGCAGAATATCCCTTGGCTTGATGAGGTAAGCATTGGTCATGCTATAATCTGCGATGCCTTGTATATGGGACTTGCCCATACTATAAAGGAGTACCTTGCCTGTCTTAAATGACGGGCATGTTCGTAATATGGAATAAATATAACTAACTAAAATAATTCATTATGATTAAAGTTTATGAATTTCTAACAACGGGATTCGAGATAATCGAAGCGATGATACCTGTTGATGTCATGCGTCGTGGTGGCGTTTGTATCAAGACCGTCAGTTTGACTGGTTCCATCATGGTGGAAAGTGGATGTAAGGCACAGGTTAAGGCAGATATGCTTTTTGAGGATGCCGATTTCAGTGATGCTGACCTGCTTATGCTGCCAGGTGGTCTGCCAGGAGCTTATAACCTGAACGCACATGAGGAAATGAAAAAGTTACTTTTGGAGCAGAACGCAAAGGGCAAGATGATCAGTGCTATTTGTGCCGCCCCATTGGTACTTGGTGGTTTAGGCTTATTGAAAGGAAAACGTGCTACCTGCTATCCGAGCTTTGAAGAATATCTGAAAGGTGCTGAATACACCCAAGAATTGTGCACTGTCGACGGCAATATCACCACTGGTAAGGGTCCTGCCGCTGCGTTCCCTTACGCATTTACACTTCTTGCTGCACTCAAGGGAGAGGATGTAGCTAATGGCGTAGCTGAAGAAATGATGTACAATTTTCTCATGGGAAAGTAAGCAATTATGGATTATGTAGTTATTGTAGCAGGGGGTAAGGGGCTACGCATGGGTACTAACGTACCTAAGCAGTTCCTCCCTATCAACGGGTTGCCTGTACTTATGCGCACAATTGTACGTTTCAAGGAGTATAGTATCGACTCGAAGATTATCGTGGTACTGCCCAAAGAACAACATGAGCAGTGGAACGAGATGTGCAAGAACCATAATTTCACCAGTGTAGACGCTGTTGCCGTAGGGGGAGAGACACGTTTCCACTCTGTCAAGAATGGACTTTCTTTGATTCCAGATGATGAGGAGGGGGTAGTAGCAATTCACGATGGTGTGCGCCCATTTCCTTCTATTGAGGTGATAAGTAATTGTTTTGAGGTTGCGAGAACGGCAAAGGCGGTGATACCTGTAGTTCCTGTTATGGACACGCTGAGGCATATAGAAGAAGGAAATGTTACCAGGACAGTGCCACGTACCGATTATCTACTTGTACAGACGCCGCAGACTTTTGATATTCAGCTTCTCAAAAAGGCATACCAGCAGCAATACAACGAAAACTTCACCGATGATGCCTCTGTTGTTGAGAGTTTCGGACAACCCGTTACTCTTGTTGACGGCAACCGTGAGAATATAAAAATCACTACGCCGTATGACCTTAGAATTGCCAAGGTATTGGTATAAATAGTTTTTATTATAATAGGTAACAACCAAATCGTATTATTATATTATATGCGGTTGCTACCTATATTTATATATACGAATAATGCTCAACTTTTTAGATCAGGACATACAGTATCTCACAGGTGTTGGCCCTCATCGCAAGGCGTTGTTGGTTAAAGAATTAGAGATTGCTACGTTTCGTGATTTGATAGAGTATTATCCTTATAAATATGTAGATCGTAGTAAGATTTACCATATCAATGAACTTTCGTCAGATATGCCTTTCGTGCAAATTCTCGCAAGGATATTGAGTTACGAAAAGTTTGATATGGGTTTCCACCGCACGAGATTGGTCGCACATGTAAGCGACGGCACAGGTGTGGCAGACATCGTATGGTTTTCTGGTGCTAAGTACATTATGGATAGTTATAAGGTTGGTACAGAATACGTGGTTTTTGGCCGTCCTACAATTTTCAACAATCGTTTTCAGTTTGCTCATCCGGATCTTGATAATGTTTCAGAGTTGCAACTCTCTCAAATGGGTATGCAACCTCATTATATTACTACAGAGCGAATGAAGAAGTCGAGATTGACCTCACGCGCTATCGAAAAATTGACTAAGACCTTATTGGATAATAAAAAAGAACCATTTGCTGAGACACTACCGCCGTTTATTATTAAACCTCTCAACCTCGTTTCGAGGGATGAGGCGTTGAGGAATGTTCACTATCCAAAGACGCCAGATGACATGAGCAGTGCACGTTATCGACTGAAGTTTGAGGAATTGTTTTATGTGCAGCTCAATATCCTTCGTTATGCGAGCGACCAAAGACGCAAATATAGGGGATATATTTTTAATAATGTAGGTTCTATTTTCAATGAATTCTACTATGAACACCTGCCTTTTTCACTCACTAATGCACAGAAAAGGGTGATTAAGGAGATTAGGAAAGACATGGGCTCTGGACGGCAAATGAACCGTCTGTTGCAAGGTGATGTGGGTAGTGGCAAGACATTGGTAGCATTGATGTCGATGTTGATAGCCATTGACAATGGTTATCAGGCATGTATCATGGCACCTACGGAAATTCTCGCAGAGCAGCACCTTGCCACGCTTAGAGATTTTCTCGGTTCTATGGATGTGCGTGTGGAGTTGCTTACAGGAATTGTTAAAGGTAAACAAAGGAAGGTCATACTTGAAGGTATTGCTGATGGAAGTGTGAAAATACTTGTCGGGACACATGCTGTAATCGAGGACCCTGTGCAGTTCTTTCGTCTCGGTTTTGTGGTTGTCGACGAGCAACACCGTTTTGGTGTAGCGCAGAGGGCGAGGTTATGGAACAAGAGCAATAATCCGCCCCATGTACTTGTGATGACAGCTACACCAATTCCCCGTACGTTGGCGATGACAATATACGGTGATCTTGATGTTAGTGTGATTGACGAATTACCTCCTGGTCGTAAACCGGTGGTAACCATACATAAGTATGATGATGCAATGACGACTCTGTATAATGGAATACGCCAGCAAATTAATGAGGGTCGTCAGGTGTACATAGTATTCCCATTAATTAAGGAGAGCGAGAAGATAGACCTGAAAAATCTTGAGGAGGGTTTTGAAACATTGAAAGTGGCATTCCCTGAATTTCGATTGAGTAAGGTTCATGGCAAGATGAAACCCACCGAGAAGGAGGAGGAGATGAGACGTTTTGTAGCTGGCAAAACACAGATACTTGTAGCTACAACCGTTATTGAGGTAGGTGTCAACGTGCCTAATGCCTCTGTTATGGTTATTTTTAATGCTGAACGGTTTGGACTTTCCCAATTACACCAATTGCGTGGACGTGTAGGCAGGGGTGCAGACCAGTCATATTGCATACTCGTCAGTAAGCGAAAGTTGAGTGATGTAACGCGTCGCCGCATAGATATAATGTGTGAAACCAACGATGGATTCCAGATTGCTGAGGCAGACTTGAAATTGCGTGGTCCAGGTGACCTTGAAGGAACACAACAGAGTGGAATAGCTTTTGATCTCAAAATAGCAGACATAGCCCGAGACGGACAACTCGTACAGCTCGCCCGTGACGAGGCTCGCAAAATCGTGGAGAGCGACCCGTTTTGCGTGAAAACCGAGTATAAAATGCTTTGGCAACGCCTCGATGCTTTACGGAAGACAAATATCAATTGGGCTGCAATATCATAAATTATCCAGGCAAATTGATAGTATCAGTGAGGTGATTATTTTTGTTATTTACAAAATATATACAATTTTCGCTTACATATTTATTCTATGAATGTGATATTTATAATAAAAATGAACTTTTTTGCTTATATTGAACACTTTTACAAAATATTTTCGTAATTTTGCAGTTTGTTAGCAAACCTTACTAATACTTTGTTAATTTGAAAAAATATTTATGGAAAAATTTGCAAGTAGAGAATAAATCTCTAAATTTGTAACGAGATAAAAAGTATTATTATTCATTTTTTATTTAATTAAGAGAGAGTATTTATGAAAAGAAAATTAACTATGATTTTTGCGGGGCTATTCTTGTCGATAGGAATGGCTTTGGCTCAAACAGCAGTTACAGGAACCGTTGTGTCTCAAGATGACGGCCAGCCGATTATAGGCGCATCGGTTCGTGTCATTGGTGCCAACAACGTAGGTGCTGTGACAGACGCTGATGGAAAGTTCTCGCTTACAATGCCTAAGGGCAGTACTAAGTTGAGGGTTTCATACGTCGGCATGGAAACTCAAGATGTTACCGTGAAAAACGGGCGCGTTAGGGTGGCTTTGGTATCAAACCAGGAGAACCTTGATGAGATTCTTGTTGTCGCATACGGAACTGCCAAGAAATCAGCATTTACAGGTTCGGCAGCCGTCGTCAAGTCAGATGATATAGAAAAGATTTCTGACTCCAACGCCTTGCAGGCTCTTACTGGAAAAGTGGCAGGTGTGCAGATAAATTCTGCTACAGGTCAGCCTGGTCAGGAATCATTCAATATCCGAGTACGTGGTATCAGTTCTATAAATGCTGGCAACTCACCTCTTATCATCGTTGACGGAGCTCCTTTCGATGGAGACTTCAACAGTATCAATCCTGGTGATATCGAGTCAATGACAGTGTTGAAAGATGCAGCTTCTGCCGCTCTTTATGGTGCCCGTGGTGCCAACGGTGTGGTAATCATCACTACAAAGGCAGGAAAAGGTGGAACATCTTCGATTACTGTTGATGCCAAATGGGGAGGTAACTCACGTGCCATACCAGATTACAAGACCGTAAAGAGCCCTGCGGGTTATTACGAGCTTTATTATAGGAATCTGAACAATTATGCGACAAATACTTTGGGCATGAGTGCAGAGGATGCCTACACTTGGACTAACAATAACATGATTGACAATGCCTCTTACGGTTTGCAATACAATGTTTACACGTTGCCAGAAGGTCAGAACCTTATCGGTACTAACGGCAAGCTAAACCCAAATGCCACGCTTGGCAGGTTGATTACCAACAATGGTAACACATATTTGTTGTTGCCTGATGATTGGGCAGATGCTACCTATAAGAGCAGCTTCCGTCAGGAATACACAGTTACGGCATCGGGAAACAACAACCAAGGTTCGTTCTACGGATCAGCTAACTATCTGAAACAAGGCGGTATTATACCGAGTTCAGACTATGAACGTTTCAGTGGTCGTTTGAAAGCAGATTATCAATTAAGACCATGGTTGAAACTTTCTGGTAACTTCACCTACGCTCACATGAATTCCAATTATATCACAGATGATGGTTCAAGTAATTCCTCTGGTAGCGTCTTGGCTCTTAGGAACACGGCGCCAATCTATTCGCTTTATATCCGTGATGCTAATGGAAACAAGGTGGTTGACTCGACAACGGGCAAGGTGATGTACGATTATGGTGACGGTGATGTTATAGGTATCTCCCGTCCTTATCTCTCACAGTCGAATCCATTGAGTGACCTCCGTTTCGACACTAACAACGTGGAAGGAAGTACGTTTACAGCAGTGGGCTCTGCAGAGATTCGTTTCTTAAAGGATTTCAAGTTCACTTCTACCAACAACGTGATGGTTGATGAGGGTAGGGAGTCAGACCTTGCCAATCCATATTATGGTCAGAATGCCAATATAGGCGGTTCTGTATCAAAGTATCACACCCGTGTTTGGTCGTACAATTACCAACAGCTTTTGACATGGCACCACATCTATGGAAAGAATGAGATTGATGCGATGGTAGGTCACGAGTATTACAGGTCACGTGAATATATTCTTTATGGTTACAAGACAGGTATTTTCTCTATTGCAAATACAGAACTTTCTGGTGCAATCATAGACGGTACGATGGATTCTTACACAACCGACTATAATACAGAAGGTTATTTTGGACGTATCCAGTACAACTACGACAACAAGTATTTCGGTTCGGTATCATACCGTCGTGATGCATCCTCAAGATTCCACCCAGACCACCGTTGGGGAAATTTCTGGTCAGCAGGTGGTGCATGGATTCTCACAAAGGAGAAATGGCTTAATAACGTATCATGGCTTGACGAGTTGAAGTTCAAGGCATCATACGGTGAGCAAGGAAACGACAACATCGGCAATTACCTTTATACAGACACATATTCAATCACCAATTCAGATGGAAGTATATCTCTTACTCCTTCATCCACTAAGGGAAATGAGAACATCACATGGGAGAAGAGCGGAAACTTCAACACAGGATTTGAGTTCTCATTCTTCAAGGGTCGTTTGGCAGGTAGTATAGAGTATTTCTACAGAAAGACTTCGGATATGCTCGCTTGGTTCACATTGCCTCCTTCGTATGGATATACCGGCTATTATGACAATATCGGCAATATGGCAAACACCGGTGTTGAGGTAGAGTTAAACGGAACAGTTATCAGGACAAAGGACTTTGAGTGGGGCTTGAACCTCAATTTCACATCCTACAAGAACAAGATTACCTCAATGCCGACAGAGAACAAGACAACGATGGTTGACGGTGTAAGAGGTTATAGTTCTTCCAACTATTACTATGGAGAGGGAGAGCCTGTATATACATGGTATCTGCCAAAATTCGCAGGTGTGGATCCTGCGACTGGTGATGCTCTTTATTGGAAGGATATCATCGAGTATGAATATGATGCTGAGGGCAACCAAGTATATGATGAATATGGTATAGCAAAATATACTGTTACTGGTCAGGAAACAACCACTAATGCCAGTGAGGCAACGATGCACCTTTGTGGTACGGCACTTCCGAAATGTTATGGTGGTTTTGGTACTACATTCACATTCAAGGGCTTCGACCTCTCTGCTGACTTTACATACCAGCTTGGTGGTAAGGTTTACGATTCCTCATATCAGAGTTTGATGGGAGCAGGTGGCATAGGTTATGCTTATCATGCAGACCTCGAAAACTCATGGACCACAGACAATATGTACACTAATGTACCTCGTCTTGAGTATAATTACACCTACATGGCATCTACTTCCGACCGTTTCCTTGTCAGCGGCTCATATCTTTGTTTGCAGAACCTGAATTTAGGTTATACTCTTCCAAAGAATTCCCTTTCGAAGATTGGAATAAACAACTTGCGTGTTTACGTTACTGGAACAAACCTCTGGCTTTGGTCAAAGCGTCAGGGTCTCGACCCACGCCAAAGTATAACAGGAAGTACATCCAATGCTTACTATTCACCGATGCGTACGATATCGGGAGGACTCACTGTAACATTTTAATAATATAAACGGAATATAGATATGAAAAAAATAATTATATACGGACTGAGCCTTATGCTGTTTGCCGTGTCCTCCGTGTCGTTGACAGGATGTATTGAAGAGACCGAGCCAACGAGCGGCGCTACACAGTCGCAGGTAGAGGCCTCATCTTCCGCAACAGAAGGATTGCTGTTGGCTATACCTGCGTATGCAATCAATTATTGGAACTCCAGTTACTATTTCTCATGGGGTTATCCTGCAATCATGCACATTCGTGATGCAGAGACACAAGACATAGCAAGGTATGACAACAGTGGTTATAACTGGTTTGAATCTTGGATGTCGAATACCTATATGGGGCAGGACTATGTTTACGGTCAGTTTCTTTGGAATTTCCAGAATAAAATGGTCAATACCACGAACAATCTTATAGGCACTATAGACGAGATGACAGCCGGAGATGACCAATTGGGTTACCTCGCAGCCGCACGTGCTTACCGTGCAATGATATATCTTGACATGGCACGTGAATATGAGTTCCTTGAGAATGATGTCACTACTCCATACAGTCCTGCTGGCAACAACATATCTGGACTTACAGTTCCTATTATCACTGAGACCACAACGGAGAGTGAGGCACGCAGCAATCCACGTGCTTCCAAAGCTGAAATGGCAGAGTTCATCTTGGAAGATTTGAATATGGCAGAAAGTCACATTTCTGATTTTACAATGACAACTAAGACACTACCTCACTTGGATGCAGTTTATGGCTTGAAGGCACGTTATTATATGTGGCTTGAGGATTATGCCAATGCAGAGAAATACGCAAGGCTTGCTATTGATGCATCTTCGACAGTTCCTATGACAGAAAACGACGCACTCAGTACATCAACAGGCTTCAATGATATCAGCAAGTGGATGTGGGGTATGCAGTACACTGCTGAAACCACCAATGGCTATCACTTCAACTGGGTTTCCTGGCTGTGCGATGAAACTACATACGGATATGCCAGTGTAGCTCCATTGTTGATTGACGCTTCAGTATATGACCGCATAAGTAATACCGACTGGCGTAAGTTGATGTGGAAAGCTCCAGAAGGTTCTACATTATATGGTAAGAACACGTATGTTGATGATGAGATTGGGGCGAGCTTGATGGACTATGCTTCATTGAAATTCCGTCCGGGAAGCGGAGATAATAGTACTTATACTATTGCAGCCGCAGTTGGTGTACCTCTCATGCGTGTTGAGGAAATGTATTTCATAGAAATGGAAGCTGCTGCACAACAGGGCGACGTTTCACGTGCGACTGGTCTTTTGGAGAGTTTCATGAAGTCATATCGTGACAGCAAATATAGTTGCAAGGTTACTAGTCAGGATGAAGTCATTGAGGAAATTATCTTCCAGAAGAGAGTAGAACTTTGGGGCGAAGGGCAGACATTCTTTGATATCAAGCGTCTCAACTACCCTGTAACACGTGGTTATGCAGGTACGAACCACATGGATGCTGAATGTCTCAATACTACTACCCGTCCAGCATGGATGAATTGGGTAATTGTAAGGACAGAAGGAGAGGGCAACACGGCTGTGGCTGACTATAACAACCCTGACCCTACCGATTTGTACACGCCGTGGGTTGAATGATAAGAAAATAATAATTAAAAAGTAATACAATGAACAAAATATTCAGTTATTGCGCAATGCTCCTCTTCTCCGTACTGGCTTTCTCGTTGGTTTCATGTACGGAAGAATATGAATACACAGGAGCGACAGCGGAAGGTGAGCAGGTTTATTTCAGCAACACCCTTTCAAGCACCGTTGAACTGACTTCTTCGGAAAGCAGTTTTCAGATACCGGTGAACCGCATGAACACGAGCGGTAGCCTGACTGTGCCATTGGAAATTAATTTGCCATACGGCAGCAACTGCGAGGCAACGACTTCCTCAGTAACTTTTGCTGATGGAGCTTCAGTGGCTTATCTTACATTTACGTATGACCCTACAAATATTGATTATGGTGTTTACGATGAAATTACTGTAGCCATTAGTGATGCGTCTTATACTACACCTTACGGATCTTCATCATATTCTTTCTCGGCAGGTATGTCAGAGTGGAAGACAATGGATGGATATGCTACTTATCGTGAGGCACTGTTGACAAGCTTATATAGTGCTCCAGAGTTGACATACGAGGTTGAGATTCAGGAAAGTGTGGTTACGCCTGGTCGTTATCGCCTTGTGAATGCCTATACAGCGAATAATGCATTTGGACAGGAGTATGGATATTTCTTCTCATTCGCAGACGGAGACCATTATATCACGATTGATGCCACTGATCCTAACTATGTATATTTAGATGATACGTTCTACACAGGAGCATATTACACGGAAGAAGGTGAGATACTATTCTTTAGTTATGTGATGTATTATGTGATGAATGGATATAGTGTTGACTTTGTAAAGCAGAACGCACCAGAATTGTTCGGTACATTGAAAGACGGTGTTATAACGATGCCAGGAGGGTCTATGATCGCTCAAGTGGGTGAGGACCTTTATTTGACTGATAGTGAAGGATTGTTTGCTGTGGCTCTTCCTGGTTATCAACTTACTGACTATTCGTCTTCCTTTACTTATACAGGTCGTTTGACTGATACATATAATAATGACTATGCACAAGGTACTATTACCTTTGGTGATGATGTCGCATCTGCCAAGTATTATGTGGCTGCTGATGGTGATGACATTGATGCTATTATTGAGGCTATCAATGAAGGAGAATTAGATGCCGAAACTATTAGTGAAAGCGGAACTTCAATTAGTGTTCAGTTGTCAGAAACAGGTTATTACTATATGGTGGTAATTACTTATAATGCAAGTGGAGAAATGGTAGGCAGTTCTTCAACGAGATTCTATTTTAGATCAAGTACTTCAACGACCAGTGAGGCAAGTTGGGATCCAATTCTCACAGGTTATTTCTACTATAATTTGGAACCTGCCTTTGTTACGGATCAAAGTGGAACTTATGTTGGAGGTATTTACGAGGGTGTAGATGAAGGTGTGATTTTATACCAGAACTCTGCAAATCCAAATGAGTACAAGGTTTATCCATGGACTGATAGTACAGATGGTTTGATATTTACTATGGATAGTGATGGATATATCAGTTTCATTAACCAAAATACAGGTTTGACTTATGAAGAATCTGGTACCACATACATTGTTTATGGCTCAGACTTCGGTACATTGCTCCCTGATTACACAGATGGTACACCAACCAGTTGGGTTTACCAAGAAGGCAGTTATTATGAATGTGATTTCGGAACAATCTACCATATAAATAATTATTATGGTGGATATGGTTACTTTGGTGGTGCATACGAGGCATTCTTTACAGATCCTTCTGGCTTAAATGCAAGTCAGGTTAAAGAGATAGAGGACTTTGCAAAAGTTCCAAGAAGTCTCCGAAAGATTGACTTGACGAACAACCGTATAAGCAGCTCGCTTATTAACGGAGTTTTCAACTCAAAGAGGAACATGTTCAAAAAGGTTCTTTCAAATAAGACATTGTCTTTTAAGAAAGTTCCGGCTGACTTAAAGAAGCTGAAGTAACAGGTTTTTTGATATATTCATTGAAGTCCCCATTCTGCACGAAGTAATTATATACTTCATAACAGGATGGGGATTTTTTTCAGAATCATATTTATCCTATCAGTTAAAATATATTAATAT
>JAJPYV010000219.1 GCA_021204735.1 Prevotella sp. | reverse complement strand
TAATAATACTTACTCTTTTGACGAGGCATATCAAGCATCATTAAAATACTTTGATGGAGATGAGCTTGCTGCAAGAGTATGGGTTAGCAAGTACGCATTAAAGGACAGTTTCGGAAACATTTACGAGAAGTCGCCGGTGGACATGCACTGGCGTATAGCCAATGAAGTGGAGCGAATAGAGAGGAAGTATAAGAATCCGATGAGTGCAGGAGAGGTATTCCCATTGCTCGACCATTTCAAATACATCATCCCGGCAGGCAGTCCGATGACAGGAATAGGAAATAATCATCAGATAGCATCATTGTCCAACTGTTTTGTAATTGGACTTGATGGCGATGCTGATTCATACGGAGCGATATTGCGCATAGACGAAGAGCAAGTACAGTTGATGAAGCGTCGTGGCGGAGTAGGGCATGACCTCTCTCACTTACGTCCTAAAGGAACCCCTGTGAACAATTCCGCCCTCACATCGACAGGACTTGTACCATTCATGGAGCGATACAGTAATTCTACTCGTGAGGTGGCACAAGACGGCAGGCGAGGAGCGTTGATGTTATCCGTAAGTATAAAGCATCCCGACAGTGAAGCATTCATAGATGCGAAGATGACCGAGGGCAAGGTAACAGGAGCCAACGTATCAGTGAAGATAGATGATGAGTTTATGCGTTGTGCTACTGAAGACAAGGAATACGTGCAGCAATTTCCGATAGACAGTGCCGAGCCGCGAGTAACCCAGACTGTCAATGCCAAGACATTATGGGAGAAGATAGTGCACAACGCATGGAAAAGTGCAGAGCCAGGCGTATTGTTTTGGGATACGATAATAAGAGAGAGCATACCAGACTGTTATGCAGATCTTGGATTTAAGACAGTGTCCACCAATCCATGTGGAGAGATACCACTTTGTCCATACGATTCATGCAGGCTATTATCCGTGAATCTTTATTCATACGTTGTAAATCCGTTTACCGATAAGGCATATTTCGATTTCAATCTTTTCAGCAAGCACGTGGCATACGCAATGCGCATAATGGACGATATTATTGACATGGAGCTTGAGAAGATAGACATGATAATGGCAAAGGTAAAGAAAGACCCACAGAGTGCAGAGGTAAAAGAAACAGAATGGCATTTATGGGAAAAGATAAAACACAAGAGCAGTCTTGGTCGCAGAACAGGAGTGGGCATCACGGCAGAAGGAGATATGATAGCCGCTATGGGTTTGCGCTATGGTACACAAGAAGCCACAGATTTTTCAGTAGAAGTACACAAGAATCTTGCTCTTTCAGCATATCGCTCATCAGTAGAGATGGCGAAAGAGCGTGGAGCATTTGAGATATACGATGCAAAGAGAGAGGAGAACAATCCATTCATAAATAGGATAAAAGAAGCCGACCCACAATTATATGCTGATATGAAGCTGTATGGAAGGCGCAACATAGCATGCCTTACGATAGCCCCGACAGGTACAACCAGTTTGATGACCCAGACTACGAGCGGTATAGAACCGGTGTTCATGCCAGTGTACAAGCGTCGTCGCAAAGTGAATCCGAACGATACCGAAGTACATGTAGACTATGTTGACGATGTAGGCGATTCATTTGAGGAATACATCGTATATCACCACAAGTTTGTCGAATGGATGAAGATTAACGGAATTGACACAAATAAGCATTACGGACAGGAAGAGTTGGATGCCTTAGTAGCCCGTTCACCTTATTATAAAGCCACCGCAAACGATGTAGACTGGTTGATGAAGGTGAGGATGCAGGGTGCAATCCAGAAGTGGGTAGACCACAGTATCAGTGTTACAATAAATCTGCCTAACAATGTAGATGAAGCACTTGTAAATCGCCTGTATGTAGAAGCATGGCTTTCAGGGTGCAAAGGCTGCACCGTATACCGTGACGGTTCACGTTCAGGCGTGATGATTTCCATGGAGAAAGAGGAAAGGAAAGGAAAAGACAAGACTGTCATAAACGAGTTGCCCCCATGTCGCCATCCAGAAGTCACGGAAGTACGTCCCCAGACCCTTGAATGCGATGTAGTAAGATTCCAAAACAACAAAGAGAAATGGGTAGCATTTGTAGGACTGCTTGACGGATATCCATACGAGATATTCACCGGTTTGCAAGATGATGATGAAGGGATAGTGCTTCCGAAGACAGTTGTGAAAGGAAAGATAATAAAGCACAGGGATGAGGAGACGGGCAAGAGTCGTTATGACTTCCAGTTTGAGAACAAGCGAGGTTACAAGACAACAGTGGAAGGCCTCAGTGAGAAGTTCAACCCAGAGTACTGGAATTACGCAAAGTTGATATCCGGAGTGTTGCGTTACCGTATGCCGATAGAGAATGTTATAAAGCTGGTAAGTTCACTGCAATTAAAAAGTGAGAGCATAAACACCTGGAAGAACGGAGTAGAGCGTGCTTTGAAGAAATATGTACTTGACGGTACAGAGGCGACGGGACAGAAATGCCCGGTATGCGGACATGAGTCACTTGTTTATCAGGAAGGCTGTCTTATTTGCAAAAACTGCGGAGCATCACGTTGTGGATAAATATAAGTACAAATGAAATTAAGTTCAAGTTACATCAGTGTGAACCGTATTCATTTCAGGGCCTATCACGGAGTAGACCGACAGGAACGGATTACAGGCAGTGACTTTATTGTCAGTGTGCGTGCGAAGTACGATGTATCTAAGGCAATAGAGAGTGATGATGTGGCAGATACGATAAATTACGCAAGAATATATGAAATCATAGATAAGAAGATGCAAGAGTCATCTTGCTTGTTAGAGAATCTTGCCGGCAAGATTGGCAAAGGCATACTTGCGGAATTTTCGGAAATAGAAGAGTTGTATATCACGGTGGAGAAGAAAAATCCGCCGATGGGAGGAGAAGTAGATTGCGCTACGGTAGAATTACATTTAATAAATGATAAAACTTTTTGACAGATTGAAGTTTTTTGATAAAAATAGCTACCTTTGTAACGTTAAAAAGGTGTCAATGAGCAGAAAGACAATATTGATGCTATTGGTGTTCTTGTTGTTCGCGGTTGTGACATACGGGGCGGATAAACAATTTACATTAGTAATCGATGCAGGTCATGGCGGCAATGATGTTGGCGCAAAGGGTTCATTCTCATACGAAAAGAATATAAATCTGAATGTAGCATTGGCATTCGGGCGTTATGTAGAGAAGAACTGCAAAGACGTGAAGGTGATATACACTCGCAAGACAGACGTGTTTGTGCCGTTACATGAGCGGGCGAGCATAGCCAATAAGAACCATGCAGACGTGTTCATGTCGATACACACCAACGCCCTCCCGGCAGGTCGAATTGCACGAGGATTTGAGACCTATACTATGGGAATGCGCCGTTCAGACGAGAAGTTGAGTGCGGCAAAACGGGAGAATTCCGTAATCATGATAGAGAAGGACTACAAGGAGCATTATGAGGGATACGATCCCAACTCCCCAGAAAGCACTATCATGTTTGAGTTCATCAACGACAAGAACATGGCGCAGAGCATAGAACTTGCCAAATATGTGCAAAACAGCGTATGCAGTACGGTAGGGCGAGAGAACAAAGGCGTGAAGCAAGATGTGTTTTTGGTACTCCGTGAGACATCGATGCCAGCATGCTTGATAGAGTTAGGGTTCATCACGACACCCGATGAGGAGAAATTCCTCAACAATAATGACAATGTAGAGAAGATGGCAAAAGCCATATACCAGGCCTTCGTGCAATACAAGAACAAGTACAACACAGGCGGCAGTGTACCGGCATACGTAGCATCTTCTGATGCGAGCAGCAAGAAAGACGACACATCCTCGTCAAAAGAGACAACAGAGAAGGAGAACAAGAAGAAGCAAGACACGAAGAACACGGATAAGGCCGAAAAGTCATCCAAGAAGAACGGTTCATCGAAGTCCGAGGTGAAAAATCAGCCCGTGTTCAAGGTACAGATCTTAGCTGCAAGCAAGGAAGTAAGTGCAGGAAACAGTCAGTTCAAGGGTCTGAAAAATGTAGACTCGTATAAAGAGAACGGTCTTGTGAAGTACACATACGGAGCATCAACTGATTACAATGAGATATACCGTTTACGGAAATCCATATTAGACAAGTTCCCCCAGGCGTTTATAATAGCGTTTAAGAACGGGGAGAAGATGGATGTCAATCAAGCGATAAGTGAGTTTAAATCTAAAAAGAAGTGAAGATATGAAGCGTTATAGCAAAGAGATAAAGATCGCTCTTGTAGCGATATGTGGTTTAGTGATACTGTATTTTGGTATGAGTTTTTTGAAAGGGCTCAATCTCTTTTCCTCAGCAAACACATATTTAATCTCGTTCAAGGATATCAGCGGACTCGCCTCATCAAGCCCGATATATGCGGATGGCTATAAGGTAGGAGTTGTGGACGACATACAATTCAATTACGATAATCCCGAATATATTACCGTTGAGGTAGACATTGACAAGCAGTTGCGCATTCCCAAAGGCAGTAGTGCAGAGATTGTGAGTGATATGTTAGGTAACGTAAGAGTAAATTTGGTGCTTGCTAATGATACCGATGAGCAGTTAAAGCCAGGAGAAACTATCCAAGGAGCGGTACAAGGTGGTGCATTGGGAAAATTGGGGGATATGGTGCCCTACGTGGAGAGCATGTTACCGAAGTTAGACTCGATATTATACAGTCTTAATCTGTTGCTTGCCGATCCCGCATTGGCACAGTCATTGCACAATGTACAGAACATAACGAGCGACTTGACTGTAACTACTAACAGTTTGAACACCATGCTTGCCGAACTCAATAAGAATGTACCAGGAATGATGGAGAAAGCAAATGGCGTGTTAGACAATGCAAACACGTTGACGGCAAATCTGAGTACGATAGACGTGGCAGGAACAGTGGCGAAGGCCGATGCCACCCTTGCCAACGTAGCAGAGTTCACAGCACAGCTTAACAATAAGCAAGGCACAATGGGACTTTTGATGCGAGACCCAAGTCTATACAACAATCTGACCAGCACAATGAGTTCCGCCGACTCGTTGCTCATCGACCTAAGAGCACATCCAAAGAGATATGTACATTTTTCATTGTTTGGTAAAAAAGATAAATAACGCAAAAAATGCGTAATTTAGAAAATATATAAATAAGAGAGCTTTTAGATGTAGTATTAGTA
>JAJPYV010000409.1 GCA_021204735.1 Prevotella sp. | reverse complement strand
TTGGCTACAGTTGACTATCTGTTGGAAAACAGTCAATCGTTGAAGAGTTGGAGGAGTGATGACAGGGAACAGGTATTGGACATTCTGGAAGAAGGGATCAAGCAATGGAGTAAACGTAAAGAACAGATGTTCACACGAAATCATTTAGAACAGGCGGTCGAACATCTATATAAAAATGCCCCGGATGAGTGACAGTTGTCTCGATAAAAACATGACAAAAGGTGCGTTGGAGGGAACTGAATGTCACAGGTGCTGACAATGGCTATTCTCATTGTTTGAATGTGTATCTATTATAACGTGAGTCCGATAACGTGAGTCCGATATAAGCTCACAATCTTTTGAGTTTATATCGGACTCACGTATAGTGATATGTTTATTTTATTCCCTAATCACTATATACCCGTCAACACTATATTGTTTAAGCATACGGTATAAGATTTTCTTTACGTTATCTTTTACTCTCTCTTTCAATAGTTCTATCCTTTCATTACGCAAGCCTTTATCAATTTCTTTCTTTGTAAAGCCTAATGAGAGAAGGATATTCACGCCGGCATTAAACGTTTCAGTATTCTCTTTACGACATAAGTATAGTTGCCGGAAGTGGCGTTTCTCAACCATTGGGATGTTGTGTTGAAGGAAAAAACGTGACGAGTTCCCGAAGTTTTCTATTCTTTCTAATTTCTTGCTTTCAGAGATTTCTCTGCTTACGGAACCATCTCGGACTGTGATACAATAGAGTGCCCTTTTGTCGACAGCTATTTTGCGGGCATAGTATCCTACAAGATAGGAAAAAGCTGTATCATTATGAATGGAGCGTTCCTCAAAGCGTATATTATTATCTTTCACTAAGGAATGGCGGATTAGTTTGCACCATGGCTCTCCGAATTCATAACGCAATCTCGTCTCGGCTTTTATTCGGTCTTTCTCAAATAAATCAATCAGTTGATTTACATGTCGGGAACGGTATTCTTGAACGTATGTGTCGGTATCCACGCTGTTCCCTTTGAAATATATCACATCAGCGGGTGCGTCCGCAAATTCGTCCAATATATCTCCTATACAGTAATTGAAATAATCATCAGAATCCGCAAAAAGCAACCATTCTCCCCGGGCAATGTTTAATCCCAAATTGCGTGCATAGCCCCCAAAACCACCCTTCTTGTCTAATATTAGTTTTACATCATGACGGTCGCTACCCGGGAAATGGCTGAAGTCCACCACTTCTGGCGAGCTGTTGTCGTCCACAACTATAATTTCCGTATCATCACGTTTAGGTATGCTGTCCAACAAGCGTTGCAGCAGCTTAGGGATGTTATGATGGGGAATGATGATGGAATAAACAGGGGATTCTTTCATCTTTGTTTACCCTCCTTTAATCGTACATAATGAAGAATGACGATGAAGTTATCCTAATGGACCCTTTCAGAATTATGTTTCTTCATCATCTTTCCACTTTACCATATTAATATTTGATAACCCCCATGCGAGGAAAAGTAGAGTGAGATATTTTAGATAACTAATGGTAATGGTAAAAATAAGAAAAAAACAAAGCATGGCAATAAACCAATGGTAGTCTTTATATTTTCTTGAATAGCGATATGGTATAAAAAGCAATCCCCCAATATACAATAATAATGAATACACGCCTCCGCGAGCAAAGACAGTAAATAAAGAATTACTATATCCGACTTCTTTCCCGATGCCTGATAAACCACCCAATCTTTCTTTAGTTACCAATCCTACTCCTACTAAAGGATGTTCAAATCCTATTTCAATACATCGCTGTATATCATTACTGCGTGAGTTCACAGAACCATACCCACCTGATTCAATTTTATTTGTCATTAAAGCACTCCCGCCTATAAAAGCGCCATAAAGCAGTAATGGAATCATAAAAATAAGGAGTACTCGTTGTTTGATTATTTTTTTGTAAAGATACCACCCACATAAAAACAACAAAAAGAATTGCCCAGTCGTTGTCAAAGTAGAAAAAACAGTTATTGCTAAAATAGAGATTTTAAACTTAGATTTAACCGGACGAATGAAACATTCAAGAATAAGTGCCGAACACAAAGCCATATTATACATAGGTCCCTCATTGAAAATGCCTGTATTGCGACATAATTTTACTCCAAATGGAGCTATAGATTGTGTTTCAAAATAAATCCCATAGTATGAAGGAATAAAGAACTTATTAGGAGCCCATTCGTATGGCATTCTGGCCGTAGGAGGAATAATATGCATCAGAGAACACAGAAGCCACATTATCAACGATATTACAGCCAATACGACCATAAGGTTGGAATACTTCAAAAATATGGAGAGATAAGCAGATGTACCAACACTTTTTCTCAGACTTAAATATATCCATAACAATGGCAATATCGCGACAAAACTCTTTATATATCCTAAGTAGGCCCCATTTTCCAATGCATACATTGGAACGATGGCTCCGACCAAGTAAAAAAGCACATAGACGTTAATACTCTTTTTAATTGAGTAATGCGACATTAAAATCAACACTATTAAAAGGAATACCGGCATTATTTGTATCGTCCTTTTAACTACCGGGAAAACAGTATATGGTGTGTTGAATTCCAAGATGATACAAAATGCCAATGCATATTCCAGAAATATTCGTATTCTCTCATTAAAACTCATAATATAGAATCTTATTTAGATTATTCTTGTTAAGGGACAATATTCTTTATCACAGGGATTTTCTTCATTATAATAATGCAGAGAAGCGAGATGGCATATATTATAAGAAAACCAAAATAGCGATTGTCTAAACCAATATGAAGACGCCTGCAACATGAAAGAATAAATCCGTGCAACAAATACACACCAAAACTGCACGAACTTATTCTTTGAACAAATTGCGGTGACAAGTGTATTGCTCCAATGTATTTAGCCCAATCTTTTCTTTTAAACCATAAAAATACTCCCATCGACATGAAGAAACATGTAGGTGATGAATAAGTAGTGAATAATCGTTCAGAACCATTTAATACGTTCATTAAAAATATCATCCCTGAAAAATGTATAAGAGCTGAAATAATAGCAAGTTTATTATAGCATTGAACATTTGTAAATGCATTAGTCTTTATTAGTACAAAACCCATATATCCATAGAGCAACAGACTGCTCCCTAATGGGAATATGGCTCCATTGAAATAATCAATTTTAAATAGAGCGAATAGGAACGGTAATAACGAAGTGAATATAAAGGCAAAATAAGCCATCAATCTGACGACACTAACTGACGCACTTTTGAAGAATGCGTTTAAGAATGGGATGGTTAGGTAGAGGGCAAATAAAGGGACAAAGAACCACATGTGCCCGTTATACTTTCCGTTAATGAACATAGTAATATACTCTTGCCAATCTATATCTAAATCACTGTTATGACTTATGACAAAAATTACTCCATAGAAAATGCTCCATGCCATGAATGGAATTCCAATTCGCCGGAAACGCCTTGTATAGAAGCGTTTCCACCCCCCCCCATTACTATTGGTATCTATTAAATTACATCCGCTTTGCATAAGAAAAATTCAAACAGGGCATAATGCAATTGTATGGGTAAACATACCCCAAACATAAGCTACATTGAAACTTCCGTCCCAATTATGAACCGGACCGTTAGAGCAGTGCAAAAGTACTACACCCAAAGTAGCGGTAATATTTAGTACGTCAATCCACAATATGTGTTCTTTATGATGGAATAATGGGTTAATAGAAATATCCTTTGATTGCTTCATTCTTGGATAATAATGTTATAAAGAGTATTTTATTAGCGAAGAGAGAGATCGAAAAATATAATTCAAATCATCTTTTTTTTTAATCCCGTAATATAAACATCCCTATGGGCTTCACATCTGAGCGCATTTAGCTGGAATAAATCATTCCCTTTGGAAATGAATTTATGTGCGTATCTTGTAAGATGGGCTTTTCTCAATAAATGCCCTATTATACCCATAGAATTCAACTCATAATTGCGAAGCATTTTTTCAGCGAATGAATCGTATTGTTTTTGTATAAATCCGGGCAAAAGGATTTCTTCCGAACGCCAGTAGAAAGGCTCCAATATGCTGCCTTTCTCATCATCATTGGCCAAATGAATACGGTTGCCGTTTCTGACAACAGGCAAGAAACACACTTCCTTTTCAGGCAGCGTTATCGAGACAAGCAGTCCGTTTGCCCTGTATTCATTTTCTGCACGGCAAAACATGAAATCACCCTGCCCGTATAAGATTGTGCCGTCATGGTACTTTTCCATACATCCCACGCAATGTGAGTGTTGGCAACAAACCATATCGGCACCTTTATCTATAAGTTTCCTGCAACGTTTTTGAATATAAGGAGCAGGGTAACGATAGTATTCCTTCATGCCATGGTATAACACAATCAAGTAGTCAACTTGCTTTTTCAAGTCACTGATATCATCGCCTATTTCCAACTCGTCAAAAGGATTTACTCCGCCGGTTGTTTCGGTGGCTATGGTAAATTCATACTCGGCACATGCGTAAACGCCTATCTTTATTCCATCTACTGTTGTAATAAAAGGACGTCGTGCTTCCTTGAGATTGTTACCGTATCCAAAGCATGGAATTCCGTATTTATCAAGTTCGGATACCGTATGTAGAAGGCCTTTCATTCCGAAGTCAAGACTGTGGTTGTTGGCAAGCGAGAAGGCGCTTATTCCTAAAGGGAGCAAACCTTCAATCGACTTGGTACTTGCTTTAATGCAAGGGCCGGATTTATCTATTGGTTGACCATTGTCAATGAACACACCTTCAAGGTTGGCTACCTTGAAATCAGCTTCCTTGAATAACTTGAGCAACTCTTTCCCAAACAGGTATTCAGAATTCCCCCCCCCCTCAAATATTTTCTCGTTCTTTTCAGTTGGGAGTATATCCCCTGCAATTACAATCTTCATGCGATACGTGTCTTTATTTTGTTTATAAATCCGTCTATGATAACCTTTTCATCCTGTTTGAGACCAATAAAATATGTAACTATGCAAGTAATTAATACCGACGCCACACAAGTTATGAGAAATAATATGCCATGTAGATAAGGTGCTATAAAATAGCAAACAAGAAAGTTTATAATTATGGGAGGTATACTTGGCAATATAACATTTCTAGTAAATTGAACCTGTTGGTTGAATTAAATTAGCGAATATTTTATCTGCCCAATTGGACGA
>JAJPYV010000402.1 GCA_021204735.1 Prevotella sp. | reverse complement strand
GCAAGATATAGCTCCATTCTGATGAAAATTTTTCGGAGAAAAATTTTCAAAATAAGAAATAAGAAATAGGTACTTTGATTGGGTTTTATTATAGTTTGCAACATTAGAAATGGAAAAAGTTGGTAAATTGAAAGAAAAAATGGAAGAAAAGTTATAAATTGTTTGTGATATTAAAAAGATATCATTACTTTTGCGGCACTTTTTTTCACTTCCGAAGTGGGAAATTTTTTTTGTAAATCAAAAAACTAAAGTAAAAAGATGAGTGACAGATTATTTATTTTCGATACCACGTTGAGAGACGGTGAGCAAGTGCCCGGCTGCCAGTTGAATACTATAGAGAAGATACAGGTAGCCAAGCAGTTAGAGCAGTTAGGAGTAGACATAATCGAGGCAGGGTTTCCAATATCCAGTCCTGGCGATTTCAATTCAGTGATAGAGATATCGAAAGCCGTTACATGGCCAACGATATGTGCATTGACCCGTGCAGTGGAGAAAGATATCGACGTGGCAGCAGAGTCGTTGAAATACGCCAAGCACAAACGCATCCACACAGGTATCGGCACGAGTGATTCTCACATTAAATACAAGTTCAACAGTAATCGTGAGGAAATCATCGAGACAGCCATAGCAGCAGTGAAATATGCGAGGAAATTTGTTGATGACGTAGAATTTTACGCCGAAGATGCAGGAAGAACCGACAACGAATATCTTGCCCGTGTAGTAGAAGCAGTGATAAAGGCAGGAGCGACGGTGGTAAACATTCCTGACACCACAGGTTATTGTCTGCCCGCAGAATATGGAGAAAAGATAAAATACCTGTTCGAGCATGTCGACAACATTGACAAAGCAGTGATATCCACTCATTGCCACAACGATTTAGGAATGGCGACGGCGAACACCCTAAGTGGAGTGTTAAACGGCGCGCGCCAGGTGGAAGTAACCATCAACGGAATAGGCGAGAGAGCAGGCAACACCTCCCTCGAAGAGATAGCCATGATATTGAAATGTCACAAATACCTCGGTATAGACACCAACATCAACACCACAAAGATATATCCGAGCAGTAGGATGGTGAGCAGTTTGATGAACATGCCTGTGCAGCCCAACAAGGCAGTGGTAGGGCGCAACGCCTTTGCCCATTCGAGTGGAATCCATCAAGACGGTGTATTGAAGAACGTGCGCACATACGAGATAATGGACCCGAAAGACGTAGGACTTGACGACAATTCTATCGTACTCACGGCACGCAGTGGGCGTGCAGCGTTGAAATACCGCTTGACAGTATTGGGCGTGAGAATCGACAACGAGAAGAAGCTCGACCAGATCTATGAGAATTTCCTACGTTTAGCCGACCAGAAGAAAGAGGTAAACGATGATGATATCCTGATGTTGGCAGGCGCAGACAGGGCAGAAGCCCATGCTGTCAAGTTGGACTTCCTTCAAGTAACCACTGGCTTAGGAGTAAAAAGTGTTGCAAGTATTGGATTAGACATCTCAGGACAGAAGTTCGAAGAGGCTTCGACAGGCAACGGACCAGTTGATGCAGCAATCAAGGCACTGAAGAAGATAATCCAGAAGCAGATGACTCTGAAAGAGTTCACTATCCAGGCTATAAGCAAAGGGTCAGACGATGTGGGAAAAGTACACATGCAAGTAGAGTACAACGGCAATGTATATTACGGTTTCGGAGCGAACACTGACATCGTAACCGCATCAGTAGACGCATACATCGACTGTATAAATAAATTTAAGGTATAATCTGAAAAAAGAAGAAGCCATGAACACCCTGTTTGATAAAATTTGGGACAAGCACGTAGTACAGATAGTAGAAGATGGACCTACGCAACTCTACATCGACCGTCTGTATTGTCATGAAGTAACATCGCCGCAGGCATTCTCTGCCATGCGAGAGCGAGGCTTGAAATGTTTCCGTCCAGACCATATATACTGTATGCCCGACCATAATATACCAACCCATGATCAGGACAAGACAATAGAAGACCCTGTATCGAGGACACAAGTAGAGACATTGGAAAGGAACGCCAAAGATTTCGGATTAGTTCATTACGGTGTGATGGATCCGAACAACGGAATCGTGCACGTAGTAGGTCCGGAGAAAGCTCTTTCATTGCCAGGAATGACGATAGTATGCGGCGACTCTCACACCAGTACCCATGGAGCAGTAGGTGCAGTGGCATTCGGTATAGGTACGAGTGAGGTAGAGATGGTATTAGCATCGCAGTGCATATTGCAGCAGAAGCCTAAGTCGATGAGGATAAGTATCAACGGCAAGCTAAGTAAGGGCGTAACAGCAAAGGATGTAGCCCTATTTCTCATGTCACAGCTCACCACATCAGGAGCGACGGGCTATTTCGTGGAATATGCAGGAAGCGTTGTAGAGGCATTATCCATGGAAGGGCGGCTCACGCTGTGCAACCTGTCGATAGAGATGGGAGCGAGAGGAGGATTTGTCGCTCCTGACGAGAAGACCTTCGAGTACTTGAAAGGCAGGGAGTTTGCTCCAAAGGGAGAGGCATGGGAAAAGGCAGTGGCATATTGGAAAACGTTGAAGAGTGGCGATGATGCTGTGTTTGACAAAGAATACCAGTTTGATGCCGCCGACATAGAGCCCCGCATAACTTACGGAACAAATCCGGGTATGGGTATGGGCATAACCGACAGCATACCGACAATAGACACAATTGGTGAGGCTGGTAGAGCATCATTCTTGAAGTCATTGAACTATATGGGATTTGCTCCAGGCGAGAGACTTCTTGGTCACAAGATAGACTACGTGTTCTTGGGAGCATGCACCAACGGACGAATAGAAGACTTCCGGGCATTTGCCTCAATTGTGAATGGTCGCAAGAAAGCAGAAGGCATCGTGGCATGGCTTGTTCCTGGTTCATGGGCTGTTGACAGGCAGATACGTGAGGAAGGACTTGACAAGATATTGGCAGATGCTGGATTTGCAATACGTCAGCCAGGCTGCTCAGCATGCTTAGGCATGAACGACGACAAGATACCAGAAGGCAAGTATTCCGTATCTACAAGTAACAGAAACTTTGAAGGGCGGCAAGGACCAGGAGCAAGAACTATATTGGCAAGTCCTTTGGTTGCCGCCGCAGCCGCAGTGACAGGGGAGATAACCGACCCAAGGACTCTTATGTAAACAGAAATGAAGTGTGTTATGTAACTCTTTGTTTACTAAAAACAGGAAAAGATGAAACAGAAATTCAACATAATAACCAGTACATGTGTTCCCCTTCCTTTAGAGAATGTGGACACCGACCAGATAATACCAGCCCGTTTTCTGAAAGCAACTGACAAGGAAGGCTTTGGTGAGAACTTGTTCAGGGATTGGAGATACAACAAAGACGGAAGTCTGAATGAGGATTTCGTGCTGAACAATCCAAAATACAGCGGTGTCATACTTGTGGCAGGCAAGAACTTCGGTTCAGGGTCGAGCAGGGAGCATGCGGCATGGGCGATAGCGGGCTATGGATTCAGAGTGGTAATCAGTAGTTTTTTTGCCGACATTCACAAGAACAACGAACTCAATAACTTCGTGTTGCCGGTAGTGGTAAGTGAAGATTTCCTTGCCGAACTGTTCAAAAGCATAGAAGAAGATGCAAAGACGGAAGTTGAGGTTGACTTGCCAAATCAGACTGTTACCAACAAGGCAACGGGAAGGAGCGAGAGATTCGAGATCAACGGATACAAGAAACATTGCTTGATGAATGGGCTCGATGACATAGACTTTCTGCTTGCCAATAAAGCTAAAATTGAAAAATTTGAAAAATTAAGAATTAAGAGTTAAGAATTAAGAATTAAGAATTCAATTTTGCTTGCGATATAGCTTGCGGCGGACTTAATAAATTAAAGTCCCTACAAGAGGCAATAATTGAAAATTAGATTAAAAAATAATAAGAAATAATATGAAGTTGAAGATAGCAGTACTTCCTGGTGATGGGATAGGACCGGAGATAATGAAGCAGGGCGTTGCGGTAATGGATGCGATAGCAGAGAAATTTGGGCATGAAGTGGAATACAAGGAGGCTTTATGCGGAGCGGATGCCATAGACAAGGTAGGCAACCCGTTTCCGGAGGAGACCTACGAGACATGCAAGGAATCAGATGCCGTGTTGTTTGCCGCAGTGGGAGACCCACGGTTTGACAACGACCCGACAGCGAAAGTCCGTCCTGAGCAGGGTTTATTGGCAATGCGCAAGCGGCTCGGTCTCTTTGCCAACATCCGTCCTGTGCAGACATTTAAGTGCTTGTTGCACAAATCACCGTTGAAAGACGAGTTGATAGAAGGTGCTGACTTTATCTGCATACGCGAGTTGACAGGCGGAATGTATTTCGGAGAGAAGTATCAGGACAATGACAAGGCATACGATACTAACTATTACACCCGTCCAGAGATAGAGCGGATATTGCGGGTAGGGTACGACTATGCACGTAAGCGCAATCACCACCTGACTGTGGTTGACAAGGCAAATGTTTTGGCATCGAGCCGGTTGTGGAGGCAGATAGCAAAGGAACTCGAACCAGAGTATCCAGATGTAAAGACCGATTACATGTATGTTGACAACGCTTCAATGCGAATGCTTGTAGAACCGACCTTTTTTGATGTGATGGTAACCGAGAACACCTTTGGCGATATTCTCACCGACGAAGGCAGTTGTATAACTGGAAGCATGGGACTGTTGCCTTCCGCCTCTACAGGCGAGAGTACCCCCGTGTTCGAGCCAGTTCACGGTTCGTGGCCGCAGGCAGCAGGTCAGAACATTGCCAACCCATTGGCACAGATACTGTCAGTAGCCATGCTCCTTGAATACTTTGACCTTAAAGTCGAAGGGGCGTTAGTACGCGATGCCGTCAATGCCGCATTGGATGCCAATGTGCGCACCCCTGAGATACAAGTAGAGGGAGGAGCCCATTACGGCACAAAAGAAGTAGGAGCTTGGATTGTTGATTACATAAAAAAAGCCTGATTTCAGGCTTTTTTATGTAAATATAATAGATTGTTTCCACTTTCTTTTTTTGTTGTTTTTTAGTTGCCATGCTGTAAAATCTTTGAGGTTTCAAATAAAATGATGTGTTTTTGTTTGCAAAGATATTGAAAAATCGGAGAATCTTCAAATTAAAAAATAAAAATACAATTTCAAGAATTAGAAATTATAGGGAAAGTCGGGTTAAGGAAAAGTAAAAT
>JAJPYV010000332.1 GCA_021204735.1 Prevotella sp. | reverse complement strand
ATATTCCAGTAAACGTAAGCGTTGATTTTGAGTCGAGTACGACAATGACATACGATGATACTGTTCTGGAAGATTATAATAATGAAATCAATGAAGCCCTTCAAACGGAGGATGAGCAAATAATTACTCTGCAAGATCTGTACGACGAATTTTTCAATGAATTATCAAAGGAAGAAATTGATGAAAACAGAATAGAAGAAATATCGGACTCAATAGAAGCGGCATCCAATTTAAGTGATGAAATGAAAGCAAAGATAGAAGAGGGTGTTGAATATTTATATACTATTTGGGTTAAAAGAATAGGCAATGATTCTGGTGGTAATAACTCTGTTGACGATTTCATAGACATAGTAAATCAATATATTGATGATAATTACCGTTCAAACAATTCCGATGTTCAAAAGGTAGAAGAATTTATTGATATGATTGATAATAATGAAGTGTTGCCAAACGGAGAGTACACAATACCAATTGATGATAAATCTTCAATTACTTATTACAAAAATGGGGAAACTACAAATCCTGAGGAATATTTGAAGCAAAGCGGAAAATGGACAGTTGTAGATAATGAAGGAGATAATGGAGATAATGGGACCAATGGAGATAATGGGACCAATGGAGATAATGGGACCAATGGAGATAATGGAAACAATGGGGATAATGGGACCAATGGGGATAATGGAAACAATGGGGATAATGGGACCAATGGAGGAGATAATGGGAACAATGGAGATAATGGAGATGATACATCAAAATTGGAATTGAAAAATGGAGAAAACGGAGACAGAATTACCATAGATACGAGTCCATTTCTAAAAGATCAAGATCCTAATACTGAAGCTGGCTATAATGCAATTATCGACAATGTGTTGGGTTTTGCAAACAAATATATAAACCCGGTAGGCATTGCTGCAACTACTATATTAGACGAATTAAATACTATCAAAAAATACAGGGAAGCCAGTGCTGAACTTTGTCGTGAAATAGCAGAAAAGATAAGTTTAGAAGCGGGAGATAATTCGGAAGAGATTTTTAATCTACTTCAAAAAGAAACTGAAGGATATTCAAATTCTGCAAAATGTGCAGGAAATATTGCAAATAGTGTAAAAGTTGGAGCAAGATTACTCAATGGAGTTATTGGCTTAGCAAATCTTTGTAGTGACATTCAAAAGGGTCGGAAGCAAGGAAACGCCTGGGATGACCTAATAGAGCAAATAGGAACTCTATGTAGTCCTTCAGAAGCGGAACGTATAATTGATAAGGCGAAAGACTATAAGGCTCAATATGTACGGAGGCAAGTTTTAAAAACAATAGGCGGAGGCGCTTTGACAGCTATCCAAATAGGTAGTACATTTACATCAGGATTATCATTTGGAGCCTCTTTAGCAATTGGACTGGCTGCATTCGCAGCTGACGAAGGGCTTAAGTACTGGAATACGAGCTATACAAATGATGACAATAAGCGAAAAGCAGAAATTAAGAAGATGGTAAATAGTAGCCCAGACTGTGAGCCTATAGACAAAGGGTCAAATGGCGGAGCATACCCATCAGGTTCCGCTGACGCCGACCCATCTATCGACCCCTCCGGTTACGTCTATGAAGGCGTATCGTCAAATCGTGTGGAAGGCGTAACAGCTACGGCATATTACAAGGAGACGGTGGAAGATATGTACGGTGACTTGCATGAGAATGTCGTACTATGGGATGCTGCTGAATATGCGCAGGAAAACCCGTTGTTCACAGACGAATACGGAATGTACCAGTGGGATGTACCGCAAGGATTGTGGCAAGTGAAGTTTGAGAAAGATGGTTATCAGACTACTTACAGCGATTGGTTGCCAGTGCCTCCTCCTCAGTTGGACATAAACATAGCGATAACTCAGAACAAGCAGCCGGAGGTGATTGCAGCACGTGCATACGAAGAAGGTGTGGAAGTGGAGTTTGACAAATATATGATGCCAGAATCTCTTACCACAGACAACATTATGTTGACCAAGAACGGCGAGAATGTTTCAGGAACAGTAATTCTGCAAGACGAAGAGGAAGCATACGAGGGCGAGGAGACCACATTCGCCTCGAAAGTGCGCTTTGTACCTGAAACAGCCCTGTCATTGACAGACGAGGTAGTGTTAACTGTAAGCCGTAAAGTTAAGAGTTATGCGGGATTACAAATGGAGAATGACTATACACAGGCATTTGACGTTGAGAAAGAAGTCAAGAGTTTAGTGGCTGATTCATTAGTAACCGTGCTTTATGGTGGCACAAAGAATTTGACGGTAAGTGCATTGCCTTACGATGCTGCTATAGGTAAACAGGTGATTGCAACGTCTTCTTCTCCTATGATAGCTTCTATATCTACCGACACTCTGACATTGAACGATGCAGGGCAGGCTACTATAACGATAACAGGTGAACTGCCTGGCTCGGCAGTGATAACATTCTCACTTTTAGACGCTGATGTAACTTGTCTCTCTACTGTGCAGGTTAGTACCTCGATTACGGAACAGACCGCAGCGCCTGTGGCTTCACGTGCCTCTGGAACTGCCGTTTACCGCAACACTGAAGTGGCTCTCTCTTGCGAGACGGAGGGTGCAGTGATTTATTACACTACCGACGGCTCATGTCCGTGCGATGAAAGTGGAACTCGCATGGTATATGAGAACCCTATCCCTATTACAGAAGATATGACAATAAAGGCTATGGCTGTTTCTGATGGTATGGACGAAAGCGAGACTGTAACTTTCTCTTACACGATTAAGACTGTCTCTTTGGTTATTAATCTGCACGAGGGCTGGAACTGGATCTCACACAATATGGAAACAAGCATTCCTTGTTCAGATATGGCGGAGAATGCGACAAGTATTGTTGGACAGACAAGTGAACTCGTGAGCGAGCAGGGCGGTGTCCTGAGTGGAAGCCTGACTGAGTTGTCTCCTGAATCTTCATATAAAGTGTGTGTATCTGCTGACACGGAACACTCATTTAATGGTTATGCTTTCAATGCTACAATGCCGATAAGCATAAAGGCTGGCATGAACTGGATAGGCTACCCTATTGATCAGACAATGAGTATATCTGAGGCTCTTGCTAATGTGCAGCCTGACGAGGATGACTATCTGATAGGTAGAGACGGTTTTGTGGAATATTCCGATGGCACATGGACTGGAACATTGGAAACAATGGTACCTGGAAAGGGTTACCTCTACTATTCGGGCTCTGATAAAGACATTGTTTACAACACGTCAATAGTCTCGAAAGCGAATGCTCTCTATGGTAAAAAACTTGCGAGTGTGGCTCCGTGGGCTGTGGATAAATATGAATATCCTAACGTGATGTGCTTAGTGGCTGATCTTTACAACGAGGGTACTGTGACTGCTGCTGATGAATATGTTGTTGGTGCTTTCTGTGGCTCTGAATGTCGTGGCATAGGCTCTTACGTGAACGGCAAACTGATGATGACTATCTTCGGGGAAGATGGCGAGGAAATATCTTTCAAAGCTGTTGATGATGCTGATATAGAATATGACATAAAGGAATGCGAACCTTTCGCCGAAACAAAGTTGGGCAGTGTCTTGCTGCCGTATGCATTGAATATCGGTGAGGAGAGTGGTTTTGTCAATAACGTAAATGTATCGTCTTTGAAAGTATGGCCTACTCTTGTTTCCGACAAACTGTATGTTTCGAGTAACAGTGATGCCGTTGACAAAGTTACAATCACTGATATGGGTGCTTATAATGTAATGGTTAAACGCGACGTGGCTAATGGAACTGCAATAGATGTCTCGAAACTGCCAGACGGCATCTATGTGGTAACAGCCAAAGCGGGCGATGAAACTTTATACCGAAAGATAGTGAAAACAAGCAAATAAGTAGAAAATGCCACAGCGCGAATTTTAAGTGCTGTGGCATTTTTTATGACTATAATATTACTGGTACTTTTACAGTAGTCTGATACAAACGAGAATTTATCGGGTCAGCCAAACCTTTTATCGGGTCAGAAATGGCTTTATCGGGTCAGAAATGGCTTTATCGGGTCAGTCAACTGTGATTTTAAAAATTCTCTCAACATTTTTATTTGTAATATCTGCAACTTGCTCGTTGCTAATCCCATAGCATTGTGCGATTCTTTCTAACACGTGTGTCACAAATGAACTTTCATTGCGTTTGCCCCGCATAGGCACTGGTGCCATGTATGGGGAATCGGTTTCAAGCACTATTCTCTCAATCGGAATAGTTGTCAATACTTCTGGCAAATGGGATTTCTTAAATGTCAGTACACCACCGATACCGAGAGCAAAACGGTCGAATGAAAGCAATTCTGCTGCTTCTTTCTCATTCCCTGTAAAACAATGGAACACACCGCCTGGCAGGTCTTTCTCGTATTTCCGCAATAGTTTTACCATTTCATTCTGTGCTTTGCGGCAATGTATCATCAATGGCAGGTGGTATTCAATGCTCCAACGTACTTGCTCCTCGAAAACGAGCAATTGTTCTTTCTCAAATTCACGGCTCCAATAGTAGTCTAATCCTACTTCTCCAACGGCAATGAATGGATTGTTTGGTGCATCTAAAAGTGTTTTCATTTTTGCCAAAACTTCTTGCCAGTTGGCCTTTACTTCCTCTGGATGTAGTCCGAGCATCGGGTAGGCAAAACTTGGATAGCGTTTGCATGTTGCAAGTACTGTCTCTACAGAGGGCAGGTCAATCGCGGGAACGAACACCTTGCTCACTCCTACTGCTTTTGCCCGAGCCACTACCTCGTCACGGTCCTCGTCAAACTCGTGTCCGTCTAAGTGGGTATGGGTATCTATGAATTTCATATTTTTTGGTTGCTCTTAATATTTCCTGTTCATCATCTTGTTTGTATATTCCGTAAGAACAGTCTTGCGCTCATCACTCACATTGATAGCAGCGAGGTATTTACGACTTTCAGCAAAATAATATTCTATTTTCTCCTCTGCTAAATTATTGATACCTAATTTGTTATAAATATCGGTTACGGCAGCAATTTTTTCTTTGGGGTCGAATGTCTCTGCGGTTACCCATTTCATTATTTCTTTCCGTTGTGTATCGTCGGCACGGTTGAAGGCGTTTATAAGCATGAATGTCTTTTTGTTGCAAAGTATGTCTCCTCCTATCGCTTTACCGAAAACTGCTGGGTCGCCATAAACATCAAGGTAATCATCTTGCAACTGGAAAGCAAGTCCTATCTGTTCTCCGAATTTATATA